>JAUWIE010000093.1 GCA_030605515.1 Thermoplasmatota archaeon | reverse complement strand
GGGTGACCATTAAGATAACTCTGCTCTATCTGTAATACATCTTTTATTAACTTATCACGCAGTTTTTTAAGGTGTTTCGTATCTTTTTCCATTCTTTTCCCTGCTAACTCACAAGCCTTACCAAGCCCTACAATACCTTGTGTATTATACGTACTACTACGCAATCCCCGTTCATGACCACCACCATGCATGATAGGCCAGATTTTTACTCCTTTTCTAATGTACAACGCTCCAACACCTTTAGGCCCATATATCTTATGAGAAGAAATAGACAACATATCTATACCTAATTTGTTGACATCAATAGAGATTTTACCAATAGCCTGAACCGCATCAGTATGAAAAGCCACGTTATGTTCCCTGGCTATACGTCCTATCTCCATGATGGGTTCGATAGTTCCAATCTCATTGTTAGCATACATAATTGTGATAAGAAAAGTATCCTTAGAAATAGACTGTTCTAACTCCTCTGTTTTTATAATCCCATACTCATCCACAGGGAGATATTTAACCTTGAACCCCTGCTTCTCCAAATGTTTACATGTCTCAAGAACCGCAGGATGCTCAATCGCACTTGTTATTATATGAGGACCTTTAGTACCTCTTTTATCCTTGTTAAAATACGCTACACCCTTAACAGCAAGGTTATCTGACTCTGTACCACCCGCTGTAAATATAACCTCATCAGCATTTGCACTCAATAAGTCAGCTACGTTCTTCCTTGATTCCTCTACTGCATCATACGCATCTCTACCAAACGAGTGTATAGAAGATGCATTACCATAATACTTGGTAAAATATGGCAGCATAGCATTAATTACTTCTTTGTCAACCGGTGTGCTGGAACCATAATCCATGTAGACCTTTTTCATTCTAATCCCCCCGTCCAACTTCCATCATCCGCTGAAGAGGAAGCCCTGCTTTCTTCATTATCTCATCAGGAAGTTTTACTTTTGGCTCTAAAGTTTTCAAGCTATTTAAGATTTTTTCCAACGTTATCTTCTTCATATTAGGACAAACAGCTGATTTCAGAGGATAAAACGTTTTACCTGGGTTTTCTTTTTTCAACCTATAACAAAGATCTTTCTCAGTACCAATAATGAACTCTTCTACATCTGACTCCCTTGCATAATCTACCATACCATTCGTAGAAAAAACATAATCCGCGATATCTATAACCTCAGGTTGACATTCAGGGTGGACAAGTACCTCCGCCTTAGGGTGTTTCTCTTTGAGTTCTAGGATTTCCTCTTTCTTGATATTATGATGTATAGGGCAAATTCCAGGCCATAAAACCATATTCTTATCCTTGATGGATCGCTGTATATACAACCCCAGATTCCTATCAGGAACAAAAATAACATCCTTAACACGAAGACTTTTCACCACCTTCGCACCATTAGCGCTAGTGCAACAGATATCAGAAACTGCTTTTACACTAGAAGTGGTATTAATATAGGATACAACCTTTGCATTTGGATGATCTTTTTTAAGGTAGTTTAGGCTTTCTGCATCAACCATTGCAGCCATAGGACATTTTGCCTTTATATCAGGGTGAATTACCTTTTTTTTCGGATTCAAAATTTTTGCGGACTCAGCCATAAAATCAACACCACAGAAAATAACGTAGTCAGATTTTGTCTTTGTTGCCTTTATTGATAGATCAAGAGAATCCCCTACAAAATCAGCTATATCCTGTACTTCTGGTATCTGATAGTTATGTGCAAGTATAATTGCATTATTTTTAATTCTTAACTCCTCAATTTTTTTTATAATATCTTTTTTATCCATGATAATAAAACCTTATCATATTTTTTCTTTGCCCATATACTAATATCAATGATAAAGATTGCTCTTTATGAATTATTTAGACCAAACATATATATCTATCTTATTAAATATCTATTTTTGAGGATGGTGTGATAATTATGGATATAACTTCGTTAATTATAGGATTTGCTATAGGTGTAATAGTGGTTGCTCTAGCAGTAGAGATAGGAGTGAAAAAATCTGTTAGATCAGAACCTACTTCCAGACACACAAAAAAATGGAATATTTCTGAAATTAGCAATCCTAGGATAATTGCAGAATATTTAGGAGATATCGAAATACCAGAGAATTCAAAAATAATTGTAAATAACTATCATGACAAAAAAAAGTTAGCTGGGTTAGACGTTAAAAAACATTCGAATATTAAGGGTAATTATATCCTTGGAGACGATAGAGCATTAATTCTAGCAGGCCCTATAAAAAAAGATGAAATTGGTTTCTGGACTGTTGAAAAAGAAATCCTTGAAAAACTAAACGATGAATTTGATCAGAGATGGACTGAAGCAACACAGATGAAATTTGAAGAAAAAAAATAAGATTTTCTTCGTATCAAACAACCTTAACCTTCAATTAATTAACTTTATTCAGTCAAATACATGTTTTAAGTATCAATTAGTTAAATAATTAAGGAATATATTGTTACGGAAATACAATGTGGAACCTATTAGGGATTATAATTGCATTTATTGTAATTATTATCCTTATCCGTAGGAAATTCAATTTTGGACTATCCTTAATTTTAGGTTCAATTATTGTAGTACTTTTTTCATTACCGGAAATAAAGCCTATCGAAGTGCCAAAAGCTCTTAGTAAAGCATTAATCTATGATTTTGATACTCAACTATTTGATTTTCAAACAGTTGAACTAGCTATTCTTCTCACCCTTATATATATCCTAGCGAAATGTATGCAGGAGACTGGTGCAATAGAAAAAATGATAAAAAGCCTTAGATCCATATTTTACAAGGGAGGAACACTTGGAGTAATACCAGCAGTATATGGCCTTATGCCAGTACCAGGAGGAGCTCTTTTTTCAGCACCATTAATAGATAAAGAAGGAGAAAAATTTAAATTAAGTCAAAGTCAAAAAAATTTTTTAAATGTCTGGTTCAGACATATTTGGTTTCCTATATTCCCAGTGTCATCTGCGATGATGCTAATTATTGGCTCTGATTTTGCAAATATTGACATTTATGAGTTAATAGCTGCAAATTTTCCCGCATTTATTGCATTTATAATGATAGGTATAATTTATCTGAAGTTTTTCATCAAGAAAAACCCGATATCCAAAACAACACAAAAAAAAGAATATGATGGCTTAATATACCTATTACCACCTGTCATTCCAATAATAACATACATAATATTGTTCTCAATCTTTACATTAATTGGAATTGAAAATCTTAAAGATTTTCAGAGAACTATCTTCATAATTGGAGTAGTCCTTAGCATAATTTCTTTGTATTATCTTATAAAAATCGATTGGAAGAAATACTATGAAATCTTAAAACGCTCCCTATCTTTTAATCTCGCATTTGCTATTATTGGAATAATGATCCTTAGACAGATGATAGAAGTATCAGAAGCAAATGAAATAATCGCTACAATAATTGGAGATTTACCATTTCATGCAATTTTCATAATTATTATTATACCTTTAATAATGGGATTAATAACAGGATATAATTTTGGAGCAATAGCATTATCATATTTCCTTGTCGAACCATTTTTTGAATATTCAGGTCTTAATAATATTGGGTTTGCTAGTTTAATTTTTATCAGCTCACTAGTTGGATATCTCATCTCTCCTATACATCTTTGTAATGTAGTAAGTAGTGATTATCTAAAAACTGATACCACACGTATCTATAAGATGTATATACCAGCTGTAAGTTTATTACTAATTATTCAAACATGTTTTGTTGTTTTATTTTATAGATAAAACTTTTAAAAGCTCAGTATTTCCTTGAGTTCTATGGAGCTATCAAAAATGTTTGTAAGTTTTAGTGATGAAAATGAGGTGATGCAAGTATGTCCTCAATGATTAGTGATTTAATGCATCCCTCTGCTTATCCTGATACACCTAAGAAGATTACTTTGGCTCAGACACATATCTCAACAGTTTTTATTGGTGACGAGTTTGTTTACAAGATTAAAAAACCTGTGAATTTTGGGTTTCTGGATTTCTCAACTCCTGAGAAAAGAAAATATTATTGCAATAAGGAAGTTGAATTAAATAGTCGTTTTTCAAAGGATGTTTACCTAGGTGTTTTCCCTGTAACTTTTGATGGTAAAAAATACGCTATAAATGGGAGAGGAGAGGTTGTAGATTATGCAGTTAAGATGAGACGGTTGAATGATGATGATCTTTTGAAATCTAGATTTGAAAAAGGTACTGTTACATCTGAAGATATCAGGAGAATTGGAAATGCTATCGCCACTTTTCACAAAAAATCAACACGATCAAAAGAAATCGATAAATTTGGTAAGCTTGATGTTATCAAGTTTAATACCGATGAGAATTTCCAACAGACAGAAGAATTTATTGGAGATTCTATTACAAATGAACAGTACCATGGCTTAAAGGACTGGACTAAAGAGTTTTATAAAGAACATAAGGAACTATTTACAAAGCGGGTTAAGAACGGTAAAATTCGGGATTGCCATGGTGATCTTCATATGGAGCATATTTGTCTCACTGATCCTATTATCATCTTTGATTGTATTGAGTTCAACGATAGGTTTAGATACTCAGATATTGTCTCTGATATCGCTTTTCTCTTTATGGATCTTGAGTTTAACGATGGTGAGAAATTCTCCGATCAGCTTTGCAAAGCCTATTTAACCCAAGCAGATGAAAAGGGTGATGACCAAATCTATCATCTTATCAACTTCTACAAGGTATACAGGGCCTATGTACGGGGAAAGGTCACAAGCTTTATATTGAAAGATCCTGCTGTGTCTGATGACAAAAAAAATAAATCAAGAGAAACTGCACAGAAATACTTTACATTAGCACATTCTTACATTTCAGAATAATTATTTTAAGAAGACTTGAAGATTAATAATAAATATATACCATGATATTAAGGAGATGAAACATAAGTTATAATCATAAGGATGTGAAAAAATGAAAGAACATTTTGCAAAATTCATTGATACGATACTTGAACCTGGAACACTTCTAATTGCATGTGGACTTCCAGGGACTTGGAAAACTGAAACAACAGAGGAAGTGTCAAAGATAAAAGGATATCCAATTCTTAGAACTGATTTAATTAGACGTGAAGTACTAAAAGATATGGATATCTTCGATGAGAAAATCGCGAACAATTATGAGATACGGAAACGTGTATATGACGAGATGTTTAAAAGGGCTGAAGAGACCTTATTAAAAGAAAAAGGAGTGATTTTAGATGCGACTTTCGTAACACAGGAGCTCCGGAGAAAAGCCGCTGGAATCGCAGCAGCTCAGAATAAAACATTTGTGGTTCTACAGACCAATTGTTCAAAAGATGCAAGTATCAATAGAATATTGAAAAGAACAAAAGAAAACTATGAATCAAATGCTCTTACAGAACAAGCATATATCAACAACTTAAAAAAATTCGAAAACGTGGATTTGAATGATTTTAAAAATCTTTACCCTAAGCTTTCTATTGTGCACTTAACAGTTGATACTGAATTAGATCCTCCTAAAGATTGGTATATCATCGATATGAAGAAAAAATAGGATTAACGGATGGTGCATAGTTGCTAGTGCAAACACAAACAAGACAGTGTAAGGGAATCACTTCAAAGGAAGCATATAAAGCAGAATTACTATTTTTTAAAGGAAAACTTGCAGTGAAATATGAGGACCTCAAATGAAAATACCAGGTTACACATTAAACATAGAAAAAGCAGTAGAAACTATCAATGAAAAAGACTATAAAAAAGTGTGTTTACAGATTCCTGAAGGACTTAGGGTTTATGCATTTGAAATTGTTAAATTCCTTGAAAAAGAGACATCTGCAAGTATCATAATCTCTGCGGATCCTTGTTTTGGTGCCTGTGATGTTGCTAATTATGAACTCCAAAACTTGGATGTGGAGTTAATTATTCAAATAGGCCATACTCAAATTGAAGATATTGAAAATTACTGGATTCCAACCCTTTTTATTAATGCTGAATCAGATTTAAATATATCAAAAGTAATAGAAAAAGCAATACCATTAATCAAAGGAAAAAAAATTGGAATTATCTCAACATCACAACATATTCATACATTTGAAACAGTAAAAGAAATATTAATAAAAAATAATTTTCAACCTGTTATCGGTAAAGGTGACAATCGTATAGCTTTGACAGGGCAAATACTTGGATGTAACTTCTCAGCAGCTACATCGATAGTTGATAATGTTGACTCTTTTTTATTTATAGGCAGTGGTAATTTCCACCCTTTAGGTTTAATGCTAACCACCAGAAAACCTGTTATTGCAGTTGATCCATATACAAATCAAACAAGAATAAAAGAGCTCGAAGAGCTAAAAGATATTGTTTTAAGACAACGTTATGGTGCTATCGCTCGTTCAAAGGATGCAAAAAGATTTGGTATTCTCGTTGGAATAAAGCGAGGTCAACAGAGAATAGAATTAGCTTATAAAATTAAGAGTATACTTGAATCAAAACAAAAAGAATCATTTATTATTACTCTCAGTAATTTTTTACCATCCTATTTACAAGGATTTAAAAATGTTGATTGTTATATTTCAACTGCTTGTCCTAGAATTGCAATTGATGATTATATGCAGTATAAAACTCCAATTCTTACACCTGTCGAACTTGAGATATTATTGGGTCAGAAAAAATGGGATGATTACCAGTTTGATCAGATAATAAAATGAACATTTTTTAATTATTTTTATCAGAGTAATTTATTCATTTTTTATTCGATGTATTTCCATAACAAAATATATATACTATAATTGCTATAATATTGTAACAAATAGGTTGAGTGAAAAAATGAAGATTAAATTATTTGGAATTATTATTGGAATGCTGTTTATTATTCCTTCAGTAACTTCAATTGTTGCTGCAAGTGAAGAAT
>JAUWIE010000121.1 GCA_030605515.1 Thermoplasmatota archaeon | reverse complement strand
GAACATTCGTTCATTATATTATATATAAGATGGTGCGGCAAAAAGTCTAAAAAATTTGCTTTTTTAATCTTTCTGCTAAATAGATACATTTATAATATATTGTTTTACTATGAATTACACAATCCTGCAGGGACAACTTTCGGAAGGAACTGAAAAATTCAGGAAAAAAAATCCTGATTTTTTAGAAAACCTGCTTTATTTGCCATTACTAATGGGCTTGATGAACCTGCACGAGCAACAACACAAATAATACTGTCATCAGTAATTACTTTTTCACCTATTTTTTCTTCCATCTTAAGTAATAAATCTATACCTTCTTTAGCAGTCATATAGTTTTTTTTATCTGCTTGTATATCAAGTAATATGAGTGTATGTAAACCCATTTTTTTGTTTTCCTTTATGACTTGATAAGGGCTTGTTGGAAAGTAATCTTTATCAGGAAATGCCAAAGTAGTTGTTCTTCCAAACTTATAATTTTGTAAACCAAGCAAACCTGGGACAGCAGTGATAATGCTACTTCCGTGAATAATTGTTGTTTCAATACCATTCTCAATAGCCCTTAACCTTAGATCAACATGAGTAGTAGCAATCATAGGATCACCTGCTGTTAAAAAAACTATACTTTCTTTCTTTGCAGAAATAAGTATTTTCTCACCTTTCTCCGCTTCTTCTCTGGTAAGTACTTCAATTTTTTTACCAATTTTTTTCTCGATTTTTTTAATTTCTGTACCAACTAGTTCAGCGGTATAAAACTCCGCATATACCTTGTCACATTTATTTATTTCATCTAAGCCTTTAAGTGATATATCTTTTTCATCATGGAGCCCTAGACCAATGAACGATATTTTTCCCATAGCTATGTCACTTCAAAAGATATTAATCAATATACGTACAAAAAGGTTTGTTTTTCAATACCTTAGTTATTTAAATAACCATAATAATTACGCACAACTATGATTCCTAATGGGCTTGAGATCCTGGCAGTTCCAGTATTTGTTGTTGGTGTCATTCTATTGTGGAAAGGTTCAGACATACTCGTGGATGGTACATCAAAAACAGCTATGCATTTAGGTATCTCGTCATTAATTATTTCTGTAATCTTGGTTGGATTTGGTACATCTGCACCGGAATTTGCTGTTTCTGTTGGTGCTGCAGCTCAAAATGATCCAGATCGTGTAGGGATTTCTCTTGGTAACATTATTGGCTCATGTGTTGCAAATCTCCTGCTTGTATTGGGAGTTGCTGCCATTGTTAGACCTATAAAGATTAAAAAAAGCATCATTAGGAGAGAATTTCCAATAATGCTTGGTGCCACTATAGTCCTTTTAGGCTCATCGTTTTTAGGGTTGCTAGATTCATATCGTTGGATCGGTGGAACTCTTTTCCTTATTCTGTTTGCATCATTTGTCGTATATTTTGTCATGTGTGCAAGAAAGGAAAGGGATAACGGAAAAAAAATCGACACCGGAAAAACGTCAAAAAATCTTCTTTTCATTGCATTGGGAATCATTGGAGTTGTTGCAGGGGCATGGCTTTTGATCGAATCGTCTATGTTAATTGGCACGTTTTTTGGTATTCAACCATTTATTATTGCCATTTCACTGGTGGCAGTAGGCACATCTCTTCCTGAACTTGTGGTTTCTATCACGGCTGCTTATAAGAATGAACATGATATTGCGGTTGGAAATGTTCTCGGTTCAAATGTATTTAATATCCTTTTAATATTAGGCTTTGCTGCTCTTTTCATTCCTCTTCATGCTTTTGCTTCTTTAGATGATATAATTATTCTATTGGTTGTAACATTATTGATGTTTCCAATTTTAATAACCGGTGATGTTATTTCTAGAAAAGAAGGAGTAATTATGCTTGGTATTTACTCTGTTTTTATATGGTATGTCTTCTCTGGATTAAGTTTTATTGATTTATATGTTTAATATGGAAAAATCAAACCATATAAATAGGTAAACAATGTTCTTGAAACAAGATGACCAGAGATGAAAAAAAAGGAAAAAAAGAATTTTTAGCTATTATTGTAATGGGTTTTTTCTTTGTTATTATTCATAGTCTTGCTTTATTGATAATTGGATTATTTAAACCAGCATTTAAGGATACAGGGGATCCATTTAACGTTGCATATATACTTATCATTATGCTTGTTTTTACAGCTATTATATTAATTATTGCGAAATTCTACAAAAAAAAATTAATTCAATTTATTATGCTTGGAGCAATTGGATACACCGCTGGATACATTTCTTGGCCGTTATACAGCATCATTTTACCGGCTAATTTTTCAACAATTTTAGCAATAATTACTGCTTTAATTCTTGTTATTCTTCTTTATAAATACCCTGAATGGTATATAATTGATATTTGTGGGATTGTTATTGGAGCAGGCGCCATAGCAATATTTGGAAAATCTCTTGATATTTTCTTAGTTATATCTCTCCTAATAATTTTAGCTATTTATGATGCTATATCGGTTTATAAAACAAAACATATGATCGATCTTGCAGATACTGTTATGGACCTTAAATTACCTGTTTTGTTAGTTGTACCAAAGATAAGACATTACTCATTAATCAAGGAAACCAAGAGTTTAAAAGAAAAACTTAAAGAAAATGAGGAGCGAGAGGCGTTTTTCATGGGTTTAGGGGATATTGTTATGCCTGGTATTCTTGTTGCAGCGGTTTTTAATTATGTTAAGATAAATAACATCGTTAATGGTATATCTGTTGTTTTATCTGTTATAATTGGAACTCTAATTGGTTTTTCAATTCTAATGATATATGTAATAAAAGGTAAACCACAAGCTGGACTCCCATGTCTCTGCGGTGGTGCAATACTAGGTTATTTGATATCTAGCTATCTTTTATTAGGTAATTTTATAGGATTGAATTTACCCTTATAAATTTTTTTTTTAATAACTAGTCTTATAACCACAATCTATACACTGTATTTTTCCATCAATATGATGTAAAGATTTGCTACATTTTGGACAAGTAGCTTTTTCTATGAAATGTTCAAGCCATATATCTCTTGCATGTTTGATTGTTTCACTTTCTATTTTATGTAAAATCTCTTTTAACTCAGGAGTTGTAGCAAGTTTTTTTAATGAAGAAATATTGATTTTATCTGGTCTTTGAGCAGAGAATGAATCATAATATATTGTTTTTCCTTCTTTAGTATGAGTTGTTTTATTTCTGATAAGTATTGCTGCAAGTACAACTCCCCCAATCAGTCCTCCAAAATGAGCAAAATGAGCTGTACTAGAAACCATACCAGTTTGTGATTCCCACCAGATAATGGCTGTTTCAATTAACGCATAAAATGTTACAGCAATAATCACTCTGACTTTCATCAGAAAAGCAAAACCAATTCCAATTGGCAAAAGCACCTTATCCCGCGGATAAGAATATGCAAAAGCTCCCATAATTCCAAATATTGCTCCAGAAGCACCTACAAGTGGTGTACTTGATCCAAGGTTAAGTAAAGAATGAACTATAGTACCACAAATACCAGATAATATATAGATTATAAAGAAATTTTTCCATCCGATTCTTTCTTCAAATGGAACACCAATAAAGAAAAATATAAACATGTTTCCAAAAATATGAGCAAAACCTCCATGGATAAACATAGATGTTAATATTGTGTATATCTGAGGTGTCTGCTCAAGTGATAGAAAAGATGCTCTAAATCCAAGTCCAGCATAAGGTAAACCATATGAAAAACCATAAACTATCTCCTTGTAATAAATAAAAGTTAAAAAGAAAACAATAATATTTGAAAGAATTATAATATGAGAAACCATCCATTTTTTATAATAACCGATGATAAATGTTCCAATAATTACGCAAATACATATTATTGCTGACCAATGTTGGGACAGCATCTCTATTTCCATTCTCTTTTTCTCCAGTCACGAGCTATGATTACAAAAGTCAAGGTAAATATAGCTCCTATATAAATAGTATCATTATTTTTTTCTTCTTCAATATTTGATTGTTCTTCGATTTGTTTTTGTATTTGAGAACCATTAAGATTCCAATCATAAAAGAAAACAGTTGCATAATATTTGGAAACATTCTCATTTTCAATGATAATTCCTGCTTCTCGGTTATTTGTAACTGAGTTTTCATTCCAATTTATGCTTGAGATTAATACGGATTGGTTGTCAACAATCATACCTTTGTTATGAACATTTGTAAAATATGACCAATTCGTATATACAAATTTGACAGCAATTCCATGTTCTTCAAAGTATTGTTTTGTTAGATTGCATTTATCATTAGTAGCTTTATAAAAGGGGTTATAATTCAGAATCACCTTTATGTCAACACCCTGCTGTGACTTATTTATTAGACGTTCAACAAATGGGCTTATTTCTTCATCCCAGTCTTTGTAAATATAAAGTTGTTCAATATAAATAGTACTATTTGCTGAATCTATCAACTCAATTATCGCATCATAGCTTGTATCAGGAGAAAAAACTGGTGTTGCAGAAAAACTACCGTTAAATGTTTCCGATTCAAACTGTGGAGTATAAAAACCTTTTATTACTGATTTATCCCTGTAAAAGTCAGGGGGAATAGAAAAATTCAGATCATTTATACTATAGCTATCACATCGTTTTGGATTCCAATCATCAAGAAATACATCAAGGAAATACTTAGCTACTTCATTACTTCTTACAATTATTCCCCATTCACGGTTACCAAATGATGGATCTATTGGTATACCTGTTTTTGCCCAGTTGCAGCTTTCAACAAT
>JAUWIE010000003.1 GCA_030605515.1 Thermoplasmatota archaeon | reverse complement strand
GCCCGGCCGAGATATACCTCACTTAAGAGATCTGCTTCACCTTTTTCACCCAAATAATCATCGACATATTCACTAAAATACAAGCCATCGATATGAATCGTCTCATCAATTTGAGCACCATCATAATCCTCCACAATGAGCTCAACTGATACAACTTCATCCCATTTAAAATCCTTCTCTCCAACAAAAGTCTCAAGGAAGACATGATCCTGTAACCATCTCCCACTAGGCCAATCCCACATATAATACCGGGGGTCATAGTCAATATTACTACCAAAAAATGACATCCGGCTGCCATCACTACCTCGAGCTATGACCTGATGTATTCCATATTCAACATCATCATTACCACTTTTTTTTACATTATAGTTCAACCAAGTACTACCAGTGATATCAATTGGAGGGTCAAAACTGAGATTTATAACTCCAAACTGAGAACCATCAACTACTTGAAACCTCATTGAACTAGTACCAACAACAAAATCACTACTATCAATAACAGGATCACCTAGAAAACCACCGCCAACAGCGTTGACACCAGGGTCGTCCATAGATGCATCCTTGTCAATTGGAACAGGGTTCTCAGGGTTATTCCAACTCCCATCTAAACCAGAATAGAACAGGTCAGATGGTACTAGCTGTGGTAGACCATTTATGCCAAGCCCCAGACTGCCAAGTAGTGATTTTACTGGAATGATATTGTCATCGCTTTCACCACCGGAATCACTAGCATCACCATCACCACCAAGAAGTACATATTGGGTCTCCCAGTTCATATATGCATCACGAATAAAATTCCGTATATGGCAGGCGGTATCATTAAAACTTGGATCCTGATCACCATATAATCCATCCCATTGGTAATCTGGACATGCCTCTATGTCTTCAACAGTAACAATAGTAGCGCTCAACCCTTTAGCTGTTTTTGAATTAACAAGATCCCAAAAAGTATATGCTACTCCTGTTGCATCACGAAGTGCTTCATTAGTGATAATAACATATTCAAAGGTGTCAACAGGATCTACAAAACACCCATTTCTCATACCAGTTTTTGCAGCTCCCATACTATAGCTATCAATGTATCCTGGGTTTTCCACAATGTCTTCTACATAGGTCTTATCTTTTTGCAATCCTCGGCTACGCATAATAGAGGCCGCAGTTAACTCAGGTTGAAGTTTTATTGTAATCTTCATTTCTGGATAATAAGAGATCTGACCAATTTTTGGTTGATACTGTACTGGATATAGATTCAAAATAAGAATAGAATATCTGTGTAGATGCTGAATAGTTACTATCTCATATAATTCACCTGGAAACTGATCAACATTGTTATAAACAAGAGGATCAGGATATGTAGGACCTATTTCCTCCTGAGAATCAAACGGAACTGGTTCCTGAACTGGTATAATATGATACCTACCTGGTAAAACAATATTACCCTTTGGGATAACCTCAATGGAATCGACATCTGTATCCTGAGGAAGTAAAACCTTTACCACTTTGACTGGTAGACTAGGTTCACCTGGAAAACCAAAGTTATCAAGGTCTTCAACAGTTACTTTATCATAGTTTTCATTAAAAAAAATGATCTTTTCTGTTTTCGGCTTTTCAAATGAAAAACTCATCACTATATCATTATCATGCCAATTATCATAATTATCATCGTTGGATAAAATTGCCTGGTTATTGTTTTCTATCATGCCTGGAATTACACTTGTCCCGACAAATAGAATTAATATGGAGAGTACACTAGCCTTAGTTAAAAAATATCTTATATTCATGTTCTTGACCCCCTTTTTATCTACTTATCTCATATTTCTGTTAAGTATAATTAATGGAATGCCATACTTAATATAATTTATTAGAAAGATTTATATATAACTTATTCTACTATAACTAGTTTACTGGAAAATTTTCGAATAACATAGTATTTATCGATTTTTATCTATTAATTTGAACGTTTTATTTATTTAAATTTTACATTCGGAAAACGTCAGGTCTCCAGTCTGGTATTGGTGCGTTGAGAGATGCAAATAATTCAAAACCAAGTACAAGTCGAGTATCAATAAGGTCGATAATACCATCATCCCATATTCATGCTGTGCTATAGTAGGGGCTACCCTCAGTTTCATATTTTTTTAGGATCGGTTCAGTGATTTGTTTTTTCTCTTTTTTAGTCAATTCTTTTCCTTTTCTCCACATCTGATCCCTTTTAACTGTTAATAGTACGTTTGCTGCCTGTTGACCCCACATTACTGAAATTCTGGCGTTTGGCCACAACCATAACTGCCTAGGACCATATACACCCCCTACCACACATTCCACATTTGACGATAAAGCTTATAAATAGGGTTGTCATTCCCGAGAACTACATTTTCATACTCTTATGGAGAAAATGGCATACAAAAACACTCGATGATGTCTATGACAGACAAAAAAACAATAGAGGTAGTTAAGAAAATCTTAGATGAATCTAAGAAGCTTAATCGAAAATTCAAACAAAACATAGATGTAGTCATAAATTTAAAAAACCTTGATCTTAATGATCCAAAAAACCGGGTTGATGAAGAAATCATTTTACCAAAGGGACGTGGTAAAGAGGCAACGGTTACTCTTTTTGCCAGTGGTGATCTTGCAATTAAATCAAAGAAACATGTTGATTTATTGATTAAACCCGAGGAACTTGAGGATCTTTCTAAGGAGAAAAAAAAGTTCAAAAAAATTGTGGATAATCATGATTTTTTTATAGCAGAAGCACCTCTTATGCCAACTATTGGTAAAACACTTGGAACTGTTTTAGGTCCAAGAGGTAAAATGCCAAAGCCTGTGCCACCCCATGCTGATATTTCAGGTATGATAAAAAACCTGCGGAATACTATTAAATTACGATCTAAAAGTAGTAAAACGTTTCATACTATTGCTGGTAATGTAGAAATGTCTGAAGAGGATATTTCTGAAAACATCGATGTAATTATTAAACGACTTGAGGGAAGCTTGGAACGAGGACGAATGAACATTGGCTCAGTTTATGTTAAGACTACCATGGGGCCATCGGAGCGGATAATCTAAAGGTGATTTTGTTATGGCTCATGTTGCTGAATGGAAGCATGGTGAAGTTGAAGAGCTTGTTGATCTTTTTACAAGCAAGAAAGTTATTGGTATTGCCGAAATAGGTGGTATACCTGCTCCACAGATGCAACATATGAGAAAAAACCTTCGTGAGACAGCGTCGATTCGCTCTGCTAAAAACACTTTGATTTATAGAGCACTTGATGCTGCTGAGAAAAAGGTTAATGGACTTAGTGGTTTACGGGATGCTGTATCTGGTCAGACTGCAATTATTGCTACTGATATGAACCCGTTTAAGCTTTTTAGTATGATAAAAGCTACTAGAACAATGGCACCAGCGAAAGGCGGTGAAATAGCAGCATATGATATTGCAGTTAAAGCAGGTGACACTGCTTTTAAACCTGGTCCTGTTGTAGGGGAGCTTCAAAAAGCTGGTTTCCCAGCAGCTATACAGGGCGGTACGGTTGTGATTAAGAATGATAAGGTTATTGTTCCTATTGGTGAAAAGATACCAGTAGATGTTGCTCAGATGCTTACAAGACTTGAGATTTATCCTGTTGAGAAAGGTATCACTCTTCATGCTGTTTATGAAGAGGGTAGTATATTCAGACCGGATGTTCTTGATATTGATATTGATGAATTCATGGTAAAAATTTCTCAGGCTTCAAATAATTCATTTAACCTAGCAATCGAATCAGCTTGGGTAAATAGTCTAACGATTAAACCCTTATTACATAAAGCATATAACCATGCTATTACAATTGCCTTGGAAAGAAATATTCTTACTAAAGAAACAGTTAAACAATTGATTTCAAAGGCTCATGGTAATATGCTTGCTATTGCATCAAATGCAAAAGATGCTATTGATGAGGATTTAAAGAAAAAATTAACATAACATTAGTTAGTTTGGAGGAAAAAGAAAATGGAATATATATACAGTGCGATGCTTCTCCATTCAGCAGGTAAAAAGCTTACTGATGAGAACATAAAAAAAGTTCTTACAGCTGCCGGTGTTAAAACTGATGATGCACGAATAAAGGCGTTAACTGCGTCTCTTGACGGTGTAAACATTGATGAGGCAATTAAAACAGCTGCTGTTCCTGTAGCTGCTGCCCCAGCACAACCTGCAGCATCTGGAGATGCGCCTGCTGGCGAAGAGAAAAAAGCAGAGAAAAAGAAAGAAAAGAAAGAAGAAGAAGTCTCTGAAGAAGAAGCAGCAGCTGGACTTGGAGCATTATTCGGATAAAATTATTTTCATTAGGTGTTTTTTCAACACATCACTGGATGATTTAATGAAACATCTGGTATCTAATTTTTGTTGAAAAAACAACCATTTTTTTTGTTTTAATAAGATGATTATTAAAACAAAGAATTTTTTAGTTTTTACTAGTCTTAATATTTTATCACAAGTATTGTTAAGAAGTGGGGGACGGGATGCTTTGATAGGAGGAATGCGCCTCTAAGTGGAAAGCAGGTACTTAAAGAAACCTCCCCGTTTTTATTCTCTTGGTCCCCCATAATCTAAATAACTTTTATAAATAAATAGTTTTCTCTTAGTAAATTCTCCTTAAAAAATATTAATGTAACAGGATTATCTTATAACAACTATTTTATTGTAATATATTTTCTTAATCGATGGTTATGGATACCCGCAGACCATTAAGGTTGGATCACCGAGTAGCAGGTACTCCTCAATTGTGAAATAATCATCTCCAACGTAATTTATATAATCCTTCTGAGCCTGAGTAAACATTTGTCCTACAGTAATTCCTTCTTGATATGCCTTGAAAAAATGTACATCTAGATATCCGGCACCTGCGTAAACACCGTCTTTATCAACCCATGTATATGCAGGTCTTGTAGCACCTATAGTTGCGATAGCTCCTCCGTTTTCTTTTTTAATAAAACTCCAGGCAAAACATGAGAAATAATCAGATGGATCATATTCAGTTCTAGTTAGAATGCTCAGTAATCTCATCAGTTTCGGATAATAATTTTCAAGATCACTAACGTTAAAATCAAGTTTTGCGGTAAGACATGCATCAAAGAAAATTATCGGTAATTTGTATTGATTTCTAAGAGCTTTAATAAATGGTGTGTAATAAAGAGGCTCTGTAAAACCCATCGTGCTTCTAAGACAATTTGGTCGATAAGTACCCCATCCATGTTCAAAACCATGACCTGCATAACTTAAAAACCCGGCTCCCTTGTTTATCGCTCTATTAAATGTAAAAGCATTTAAGTTACGTTTTGAAGTCCATAGCTTAATGTGCTTAAAATCTGGTAATTGTTGCGCTACTTTTTCATTTGTTATTTCACCTTCAAAAATAAAAGGTGGAGATCCTTTACTAGGTGGAAATGTGTCACCACCAGCAAGAATTATTCTTTTAAACCATGTTTGATCAAAGGTGTTTTCTTCATAAGTGATAATTTTATCAACAGCTATCTCTGCTTCATCTACATTTGCACAGGCTAATCGACCTATATGTACATCTGGATAAAGATCAACATTATCAATGTTTATTAAAACGGGTGGAAAACTATCTAGATAATACTCAACTTCTCCAAATATATCATTATTGTTTGAATCCCAGCTGCAGAAACTTAAATTTTCATCATAAATATCAGCATAATAAAGATCAGAAAGGACATTATCACCAAAACCACTCCATGGATATGACTCAACAGCTCTAATAGGAAGTTGTTTGATATCTCCGACTAATAATACATAACTTACATTCCATTTCTCTTTTGCATCTTTAATAAAATATTTTATTTGTTCAGCTTTATCTCTTCCAGGATAAAGTTCGTAAATATCATCAAGTGTCATATTAACTGTTTTAATTCCATGATTATTCTTATGATCAACAAGCTCCTTTATGATTGGAGAATACATATTGGGAGTAATAATTACATAATCATAATGTTCTTCAAATCCAAGGTCAACTTGTTTTGACTCTTTATAAGTAATTGCAATTTTTATGTTGTCAATATAATCGATAGTATTTCCCATTGGATTGTATCTAACTGGATATATATGGATTGATAAAAATAGTACTTGTTCTCCATTTTTGTTAATACCACTGCCTTTATCTGATTTAAACCATTTTGTCGGATAAGAAATATGACTTTTATATATTGTAGGGTTAGCTTCGTTTGTCATTTCAATCTTGCCATTATTTAACATTTTAGGTGATAAAACAGGTTCGATTTTCTTTGACACACTCATTTTGTTAACATCAGATGGAACACAGTTTATATCCTTTATTTTCGTACCAATTGGGAATTCATATGTTTTTACAATGACAGGTAATTTTGGTACGCCAGGTTGAGTTAAAAAAGAATCTGCCTCCTCAATTTCGACTTCTATGTATTGTTCATTTTCTTCGAATTTTGGAGATGAAAATTCTTGAAAAAATGTAATAATTTTATTAACTTCAAGGTTATCTTCTCCATTTATTGCTACTGTATGCATTATGCCAGGTGTAATAACAAGTCCAATTAAGATAAAAAAGGTCATAAAGATTATTCTACTTTTAACTCTGTTTTTTGTTGGCATTAGTTTTCCCCCAATAAGATTCATTCTAAGCAGCTAAATAATTAATTAATATTTAACGTTAACCCATATAAATAATTTTGGATAAAAATATTTTTGAAATTTGCTTATAATCCTCAAATGATTTCTTCAGAAAGCTATTTATATGATAAATACATTCATGTTTATTGATAACGTGCCTCATAATAGCATTCTATCAGGATGGGATAAATAAATGGATCAAGAAAAAAAAGAAGAGTTAATACCTGATGACATACCTATAATCTGGGTAAATATTATCTAATCATATCTTTGTATAAGCCTTCCCCGTAGCAATATGTAAACAAACATTAATTTTATCTCCGATTAGCAAGAAACCGCACTCGTTCTCCAACAACTATAATCTTGAATTACTACATCCAAGCATCAAGACCTTTCTGTTCTGTGGCAGCAATATCAGATAAACCAAATGCTCCTTGGACATAATTTTCAATCATTTTTTTATACCAGGCAAGATCAATTTCTGATAAATCTTTTAAAAGTTCTAATGGGTACATATAATCAATTGGTTTAACCCCGCTTTTTGATGGGTTTGTGACTCCTGGGAGCGGTCTTCTTGTTACAACAAACTTTATTTTCATGCGAGATTTTATTCGCTGTCCAAGTAGTTTTTCAAGTGCTTCTGATCTTTTACCAAAAGTTGAAATTGAACCATTCTGATTTCGTTTATATCTTTTAGATGGTTGTACTGATTGAACAAGTGTTAAATCTTCAATATCAACTTTAGTTAGATCTAATGTTGATAAAATCTCCTTTGTTTTACTTTTAATGCTTGTTTTAACTGCATTTCTTGCTTCTTCTTCATCATTCCATAAGGGATTTTCTTTTAAAACACCTATCATAATATCATTTAGGACCTTACGAGCAATATTTGCCTTATCAGAACCCTTAAAATTATTACCCTTTGTAACAATCTCAATTTTACCGTTTTTCTCATCAAAAATTAAGTAGTTTTTATGCTTTATAAAAATCATACCATCATGAATTTCTGGTTCTAACTCAAAATCTGGATAGTTTAGATCTTTTTGCCATCTAGAACTACATTGTTTTATTGCAGAAAGAGCTACCTCAGGTTTTGTAAGCCATTTAGTTTCATCTTCATTTTCATGAATGTCTATTGCTTCTGGAAAGTTAGGTATGTTTCCAACTGAACTTGAGCATCCTATATAAATGCCATCCGTGTCCCCGTAGACCACGCGGATATCATTTTCTCTTAGATAATTAAGTGTATCTGCAAGGATTATCTGTCCTTTTGTTGTAATTGCAGCTGCCCCCCAAAGATTAAATTGCCGTCCTGAAACAGCGGGTGCTGCAAGAATCCCATGGGTGCCAGCATTTCGAGCACCCTTCATACTTTGATACATCATTTTTAGTCTTTGAAGTTCTTGTTTGTTATCTTTTTCTTTTTCTTCTTTTAGTTCTTTTTTTAACTTTGCAATAGTATTCATTATTCCCGTCATTGCTTGGTTTACTACACCGGGTTTTTCATCAATTTTTATGCCAAGCATGAATCCTTTATCTGCATAGGTATCTTCTTTACTGATTTCTCTTGTATTTACATCTCTACTTTCTAAAAATTGTTGTGGTATTTTTTTAAGCCATATCCATGCATCAGGTTTTTCTGTTTTTTTTGCAATTCTTACTGTATCTGCACCAATATTCATTGCTTTTAGAATCGTTGGATACATTGCTCCTACATCAGCTACAACTACATGATACCATGGAACAAAATGTGATTTTGCTTCTTTATCAGGTTTTATTGTCATTCCACCAGGCATATGATAATTTAGCGAGTCATCAGAGTCTTTTGCGTTTTCATTGTATATTACGTATGGGTATTCAACCCATTCTGGCATTTCTTCTCCATATTTTATAATTCTTAGTATTTCTTTTGAGAGTTCTTCTTTTTTGTTTTTTGCTTTTTGAATTATTTTTTCGCGAGTGTTACAGTTTTTAAAATTGTGTATTAGGTTTTGTGATATTGATTTGGTTCTGCAAATTGGTGGCATTATTTTCTTGTGATATGATGCTCTTATCATTGCCATGTGATCCCACATGCCTACTGCTCCTGTTGGTAGGAGCATATCAAATGGCATACATGTGGTAAATGCAAGAGGTAATGCTTGTTGTATTAGATTTAGTGTTAGTCCCATTTGTTCTTGTATGTCGTGTTTGTTGTATTTAAGGGTTCTATCATCTATTTTAATTTGTGATGGTGTGAGATAAACCCGATCTTTTATGTGTATACCAAGAAATGGTGCTAATGATTTTAGACTGTAGCTATCTAAAAATGAATAAAATTTTCGTGCCGCTAGATATGTATCAAAACTTGATGGATAAAATTGAATTACTTCTGATGCTACACCAAAATGAAATGATTTATCAATTCTACTATATTTGCTTAGAAACATTTGAAATGTTTTTCTGTTTTCATTTGAAAGTTGATCTTGGTAGTTCTTCATTATTCCATTTATTCTACCATATATTTGATAATTGTCAAAACCTAAAATGTTATGACCAGATATTATATCATAAGTCATTGTGTTTTTACAAAATTTTGATAGATTTTCAATTTCTTCATCAATATTTGTTGACACAAATTGTTCAATATCGATTCCTTCCCAGTTTGTTGGACAATCAAGTATGTCAAAGCTGAATTCCTCGTTTTGTAGGTTTTTTTTAGATTCAAATTTTATTTCAAAATTTGATTGCCCGATTATGTCTATTGGGATGTTGTTTTTTCCTTCTTCAAACTGTGTTGTTTCAATGTCATATATTAGTATTTTTAGTTTCTTTTTTTCACCGTTTGTATCAAATAACCATATTTTTTCATCTGCTGCTAGATCTGTTAATGCTCTTTGTTGATAAGGAATATCATGTTCTGCTGTGTAGAAATTATGATAAAAGAAAAGATCAGTGCTTACATCTGGTACAAAATATGATTTTTTTGTATATACTTTGAATATTTTTTGTGTTTTTGAAAAATCCCAGAAGCTATTATAGTTTTCAATTTCTCCTATTTCATCTATTTTTGAGAGTGTTTCATTTTCTGAGTTGTTGTTTTTTATTTTTTCTATTAGTTCTTTTCTTGCTGTTTCTATATTTGTTTGTTGTGGTGTAAATGCAATAAAATATGGTTTATGCAGGTCTTTTACTGTTTGTGGTGGTTTGTTATGAAAATATAGGTATTCTGATGAAAGTCCAAGTAGCATATCGCTCATAATGTTTTTATCCCCACGGACTGAATGTAATTTGATTACTTAAAGGCTTAGAATTAATCTTATATTTAGGTAATTTATAGCTATTATTTGTTTGTATATGTCAACAGAAGTTGTTTATCTAAAGGAGCATATTAATCATGATAGCTCGGGTCATCCTGAGAATGCAAAAAGACTACATGCAATAATAAATGAAATTGAAAAAACATTTTTCTACAAAGATTTAGTATTTATCGATCCGAAAATACTACCTGAAGAAATGCTACTTCATGTTCATTCAGATGAGATGATTCAGCAAGTAAAAGATATCAGTTTTGAAGGTGGCGGATGGATTGATATGGATACTTATGTTTGTGAACAATCTTATGATATTGCAAGACTTGCAGCAGGAGGACTTGTTCAAATAAGCAAAGATGTTCTTAAGGGAAAAGCAGATAACGCATTTGCATTAGTAAGACCACCTGGTCACCATGCCACGAAGGGTAGGTCTATGGGTTTTTGTCTGTTTAACAATGTTGCAATTGCTGCAGATGAAATAGCTAGAAATGGAAAAAAAGTATTGATCTTTGATCATGATGTTCACCATGGAAACGGGACACAAGACATTTTTTATGATAGAAAAGATGTGATGTATCAATCATTTCATCTTTATCCACATTATCCTGGAACTGGAGATACTTCTGAGATTGGAATAGACCCGGGAGAAGGTTACACAATAAATGCTCCTCTGAGTCATGGAAATGGGGATAAAGCAATATCAACATTACTCGATAAGATTTTTATTCCTATTTCACATCAATTTAAACCAGATATCATTTTTTTCTCAGCTGGATATGACTCCCACAATAGTGACATGTTAGGTGGTTTAAAACTAACAGCTAACTTTTTTGGAAAGATTGTTGCACAATTTCAAGATATTCAACCAAAAATAGTATGCACACTTGAAGGAGGTTACAACCTAGATTGGATGGGCAAATGCATAGTTTCCCAGTTAGGAGTAATGACTAAACAACCTATGAATATTTCAGATTCTACAGTTGAATCTTCAAATGCAGATGATATTATTGCAACATTAAAATCAGAGTTAAAAAATCATTGGGTTCTATAATTTATTCAAGGATAATTACTCATTGATAAATTATTCTACATCATCTTTTATTGCTCATAGCAGTTTAAAGAAAAAATTTGGAGGTGTCACTTCATTATGATTTTTACCAGGGTGGATCACAGCAATCGTCTACTGGTGGTAATTGCTCGTATATATAAACTAAATCGGCGTTATCAACGATGTCATTACCATCAACATCTGCTTGGCACATTAAAGGTGGTTCATCTCCTCCAAAATGTAAATAAGCCATAAGCCAATAAAAATCATCAAAATTGTATTCACCATCATTATTGCAATCACCACACATAAAAATCCATTCATCACAGCAGTTATCATGTGGTGCTGGTCCACCGCCGTATAAATAACTAATTATATACGTCATATCTGCTATATTAATAAATCCATCTCCATTTACATCTCCCACACAAAGATTCGGCATTGGATGTGGTCCATCTATATATAAATATGAGATTATATAGGTCATATCTGATAGTTGAATAACACCGTCATTGTTCATATCACCGCATAATATTGGATAAGTTGATCCTGTTGTAAATTCCCATATTGAGCCTTCAACAAAAGCTCCCTGATTATCATATGCAATAATTTTCCAATAATATTTAGTTTCATTATTAAGAGCTCCAGGATCCCATGTTATTATTGTTTGAATTGCCAGATATGGACCGATTGTAGTTATATATGGGGGGTTTGGATCAGTACCAAAATAGATGTCATATGTTACAACATCACCAATATTAAGATCTCCACTATTCCAGATTAGATCAGTATTTAAATTAATATCAATTGATTCATTAGCTGGTGATGGAGCTGATATTGTATTTGGTGGATAATTAAATTGTTTTGTTTTAAACTGCCATATTTCTCCTTCTACTATTTCTCCGTTATTATCATCTGCTATAATCTTCCAATAGTATGTTGAATTATAATCAAGTGATCCTGGATCCCATTCAATTGTTTTTTGGCTCGCAGGTTTGCTTATTGAGTCATTATATGATGGATTTGAATTTTTATCGAAATAAATATTGTATGTAATTGTATCTCCATTGTCTGGATCGCCTCCTTTCCAGGAAATATTATTATTTACTCCCGTTTCTTGTACTCCTTCAAAAGGTGAAGGATTTGATGGAATTTCTGGTGGTGAATTACTTATTTCAACAGAAGCTGTTGCAGTAACTGTTGCACCCCAATCATCTAAAACCTCAACTTTTACTGTATATGAGCCGCTATCTGAATAACTATGATTTACAATTGGTACACCTAATCCATCAGGTGTATCCCAAATACCATCATTTGTCCAATCCCAACGGAACCTAACAAGGTTCCCATCAAAGTCAAAACCCTCAGCCGCATTAAAGACAATTGGCTCATTTGAATTACTATAATAAGTAGTATCACGGCCACCTGGACCACCACCTGCATTGGCTATTGGATCAGAATTTATCCCATCAGCTAATGTAGTATACCGTAAATCTTTATAACCGATCCAGCTACAATAGCTGATATGGGGTATACCATTCGTATCAACTGCAATTGAATTTCCAAATGTGCTGTAAAAATTGTCTATGAGTTCTATTGCCCAATTGCTTTTCACTGGTTTACTTGCATACCATAGAGATGAAATGCTGTTCTCGTATTTTTCATAGCTTATATGAGCATAATCATTATTTTTATCAATAACCATATTACAACAAGACATTCCACCATTGGCATCATCTGTATTATCAATGGTTTCGTGGGACGTCCAACTCGATCCTTCATCATAAGAATATTTATATCTTAATTTACGTGGATCATTAGAAGTTTGCATCATAGTATAACAAACATGTGGATTATTATCTGAATCAATAGCAATTGAATCGTAAGTATTTTCCCCGGGATTGTCTTCAATTATCCGCATAAGCCATGATCCACCATTTTTTCTTGTATATCTTATACAATCATTTTCTTTATCATAACAGATTATGTGTGGTCGATTGTAAGCATCAACCGCAATGGAAGTCTTATATCCTGTATCGTCACCGGGTAAAGGAATCGTTTCTGTTTGCCATTGGTTTCCATTCCAATAAGCATAACGTAAATAATTCTGTGAATGGAAATCAACACCCATTTGATATGAAATATGTGGGTAATTATTTGAATCCAAAGCAATATCGATATTAGTAGTTGGTGCTTCTTGTGAATCAACTGTATCAATATGCCATCCGCTTTCATCTCTGTAAGCATACTTAAGCTCATCGGAATATGGCGGTGCTCCATAATATCCATAAGCGATATGAGGTCTATTATTTGAGCCAACTACGATTGCATCTGAATGCCATCCACTAAAGCATACATTTGTATCTATTTGTTCCCGGATCCAATTATTTCCATTCCAAAAAGCATATTTGAGTATAGAAGGTTGCATCATCTCAAATTTCTGGTAACAAAAATGGGGATGATTATTAGAGTCAACCGAAATAGAATTATGCGGTCCAACTTCACCCTCAGTTTCTACAACATCTAAGTTCCAATCTACTCCAATATGAACTGCACTGTATGCAGTATCTATTTCACCATCACCATCCTTTACCTCTAGTTTTGCTAAATATAAGCCGTTTATAGAAAAATCATCAGTTATAGTAATAGGTGAACTTAACCAATCAGTATCCCAAATACCATCATTTGTCCAGTCCCATCTATATCCAGTGATAATCTCAGAAGGGTAACTCCCTGAAGCATCAAAAGTTATACTTTCACCAGCCTCAGCATAATATGGGCCATTAGCATCGGCTACGAGATAATTATTCTCACCATAAACATAGAATGTCTGATTATGAATAGCAATCTTATTATCAAATTCACAATTCCAAACACCATCAATTGCAAACCATTCAAGGTAATGTTTCCCTTCATTATTAAAAAATAACGTAATAGGAATAGAAAATTCTGTTAAATTGTTATTATTCCAATCACTCCAACCACCATCATACCAGATCCGATAAAAAATCATCCATTCACCGGTTCCCTGATCTGTTGCGTCTAAAGAAATAGGCGTTGAAATACATACATAATTACCACTTGATGGTTCTCCAACTGATATTTCTGAAACTGGTGGAAGCAAATCTACATTTACCCACTCTGTATTGGTATCTTCTTTATTACCTATTTTATCAATACTATAATAACTAACAAAATAAAGAGATTCGTAAAGCTGGTCTGGACCAGAAACGAGAATGGAATGATTTAGTGAGAAATCAAACTCATGATAATTACCATGCCCATGAACTGATGGAATATTATAAACAGTACTATCTAATCCTGAGGCATCTGCACCAGGATCTATCGCTTCAAACCAAAACCGAGTGTTATTACTGGTCCATCCATTTACCTTTGGTGTTAGAGTTAGATTAGTAACTGGAGATATAATATCAACCGGATTAACATAACCTAGGTCTTCCTCGCTATCCCATTCTGCAAGAATTACATTTACAATTGGATCAGGCCAATTCCAATGTAAGAATCTTGTAAGTTGGAGTCCAACAAATATATCAAAACCTAAAACTGCATGCCAAAAGATACCATTTCCCCCGAGATTACTATCATACCCAAGTGTCCCCTCTAAGTATAATCTCGGCTCAACCCTAGGTCCAATAATCTCAAATACTAAAACACTAAAAGCAAACCCAAGACTTGGCCTAACAGTAACAGAGGCAGATACATCAAAATCTTTATACAATTCTCCACCCAGTCCATAGTCCCATATCCTTTTGAATTTCCAAGGTGGCCAACCCCATTTAAAATCTAAATCGCCACCAGCTTTAAACCAGAAATTCGCAACAGGGTGGATATAAACATTAACTTCACCTAATACACTAACAGTTAATTCTGCAACAGGTTCAACATGCGGTGTTAGAACAATTGGTATTCCACCATTCCAATTAAAAGTTCTAGTTGAATAAATAGGTAGCCACTCAGTTAATGAAAAAGTTTCTTCATATTCTCCACTAATATAAGCTGATACATTTAAACCAGCGGTAACACTTGTATAAACCCAACCACATGTTCCAAGAATATCAACATGTAAAGTTCCTTCTAATGTTAGATTTAAATTCACCTTAATATCATATAAAATTGTAGCTCCATGGTACTCCACAGTATCATTTAAATGTATGATATCCCAATCAATTTCCCATTCAAAATTGTAATCACTAAAACTACCATGATTAAAATTATGATTAAATCTCTCGATATTTATAACTGAATCTTTTGGAATGGAAAATTCTATTGAAAAAGTCTTGTCAATATCAATATTCTCTTTTTCAAATGCTTTTTCAGTTAACATCCATGTTTTATATAAGCCTATTTGGTCATTTGATTCTTTATATACATTAGTTTGGATATAACTACAACCACCAAGATCAAGGTTACCTTCATATATTTCAGCATTGACTTCTGAAGTTTTATCAGGATAAAAAATGGTGATGTCCCAAGATTTTTCAAAAACCTGATTACCTGGAAAAGATAATAACATAGCACGTGTTATATCCAACTGAGAATATATAAAATCATTAACTGAAGAAGATGGAGCGCTAGACATTACTAACTCTACATTCTGTTTATTCTCAAGATATTTAGTGTAATATGGATCAGCACTTGCTTCAATAATAATTCTCATTGAATTATATATATTATTTGAAATGATTCTAGAGCTATGAAACTCTGAGATTCGAAAACCAAATAAATGCATTTGTTCAATAGCTATGCTTTCGTAAAATCTTTTACGAACGGGCTCTATTATTTCTACAGTTGAAATATTTCCTTTTTGATCAATCTCCATGATACGTGTCGTGTTCGTTGGTATCTCCATATCAATTTCAGTTGATTCCAATGGAATTCCAAATGCTTCTCTATATAAATTGATTAATTTTGGAGAGGAAACGTCAATAATTATTGATAAATAAGCTGAACCATCTTCCAAAATAGTTATTTCCTGAGATGTAAGTGTGGAGAGTTTTTCAATATTTACATCTGAATCATCCTTTCTATCAAAATTAATTTTATTATTCTGTATAACTAATTCATTTGATATTCCTGATATTAAGGCAGAGTCTCTCTCAATTAAAAGATTAGTATTTTTTAGATTATTTCCACTATTACTTGGGATTATAACTGTTCCAATAAAAAGCATTACAATTCCGCAAACTAAACTTTTATATAGATTTTTATTTTTTTTCATTTTAGTACCTCCCGATAATTTAAATTTTTTTAAATATAAATAAAACAAAATATAAGAATAGAATTAACATATTTAAATTTTTTCCACTCTCAAAATATCTTATTTGTCAGGTAATATATACTAACTATTATTAATAAACAACTTTGGTCTACTAACTTTATCTTACAAATCTTACAAAATTCTATTAATTATTCTCAAAAACATTTTTATACTATTCATCATTATAATAAATGACTTATTGTAAGCTAGGGATCTGTTTAATCAAAGATCATGCCCATTCCGCTAGCAGCAGAATCATCTTGTGCTTTAATTTTATCATTGATATCTTTTGCTTGTTTTTCACTGAGTTTTTTTAACCCTTCTTCTTTTGCTAGTTTCTTAGCTTTTTTTAATGCATCATTGCTTCCTTCTATTTTTAAATAGGTAGCTTCTCCGTCGATGTCAAGAGAACTGGCATCTCGTGTTGTAATACTCTGCCTACTTACAAGATCATCCTTTACTACAGTGTTGATTTTACCTGATTCCTCTTTTTTTACTTCAAAGATAATATAGGTCATTATTATCACCTTACTCTGCCAGTGTAACAACAGAGTATATATAAAATTAATCTAACCTTAAAACCCTACCATTACTATCTATTTCACCCTTTTTAATCCTAGATGAACTAATTGGTAAACCGTCATCTGCTAGAACATAAGATATCCTGACAATCTCTAAAGTTTTTTTTCCATTTTTTCTTCTAATTTTGTTTATCTCTTCCCCAGTTATTACTGTCTCAGGAGATACGACAATTGCATCAAATTCTTCTATTATAGTTGGGCCAAATTTATCTATTATTGGTTTTAAAATACTACGATTATGATATCCTTTTTCATAAAGATATTGTTCCAAGTTTCTTTTTCTTTCTTCATATGATCTAGCATCTATTTTTTCTTTGATTATTTCTCCTGTTGTAAGTCCTATAAAAACAGATCCATTTTCTCCGGCTTTTTGAAATGCTTTGTTGATAAGTAATTTATGTCCTTTATGAAGAATATTAAATGTTCCACCAATACAAACTTTCATAGTTATTACTTATCAAACTTATATTTTAAAAAAGCTACTATTGTTCTATTTATCTAGATTTTATATTCAAATCATCAGAAAACTATAAATTCTAAATAATTATCTATCATTGTTAGAGAGGATGGTATAATGCACAAATTAAAGGTAATAATTGGAATATTTATTTGTTTTCTATTTTTATGCAACATAATGATTGGAGTAAAGGTTGAGCCTGTTAAAGCTGCAGGGAACACGATTTGGGTAGATGATGATTTTAGATATCCTGCGGCTTCAGATGGAACCCAAGAAAAACCATATACTACTATACAAGCAGCTATTGATGCAGCAGTTGATGGAGATACAGTTGTTGTACTTCCAGGTTTGTACGGGGGGGATTTAGTTATTGATAAATCTATTAAACTTACCTCTGTTGATGTACCAACGACTATTATTGCTAGTGGTTCGAGTAGCTCATATAATATTGATATTACTTCTGATTCTGTCTCATTAGAGGGATTTAATATTACAGATGTATCTACGACTTCTTATCGCAAAGCAGTTATTCATATTGCTTCAGATACTAGCGATGTTGTAGTTACTGATAATTATATTAATGAAACCTATGATGGAGTTGGAATCCATCTTGATGGTACTTATAAGGCAGTTATAGGGGATAATATTATTAACAATCCTAACTCCATAGGTGTGTATATTCAAAACTCAGATGCTAATGTTATATATGGTAATATGATTGAAAATAATTCAGGTAGTGGTGCAATCTATCTTACTTCATCTGATTCTAATATAATAGAAAAAAATGTTATTAAAAATAGTACCCATGGAATATATGCTCAGAGTTCTATTGGTACCATTATAAGGTCAAATAAAATATGTAAATGTGATAATTCTGGAATTAAAATTAGTCTAGGGAGTGGTAACATTGTTGAAAATAATACCATTTTCAAAAATAGTAATACTGGTATTTATTTTAGTTCCGCTCAAAGTTATATTATAGATAACGAAATTTATGATAATGGAATAGGTATTGGAGTTGAAGCATCAGAGAGTATTATCAGAAATAATAGTATAAGCCATTGTAACAACTATGGTGTATATGCAGGATCTGGGAGCAATAATAATCTTTTTTATAACAATACTTTTCATGATTTAATTCAGGGTGCCAATCATGCTACTGAGAAAGGAGATAATCAATGGGATAATGGAGGCATTGGTAATTACTGGTCGGATTTTTATGGTCCAGATCCTAATTTTGATAGTAATCTTGATACTTTAGTAGATACGGATTTCTATTATAAAACAGGTGGAGTAGTTGATCATTATCCAACAGGTATTTTTCAACAACCACCAGTTATAACTGATCCGACTCCTGCTCATCTTGATACCGGTGTGTCATTAACACCATCGCTTAGTGTTAAAATTAAGGATCCTGATAACAGTAGAATGGAAGTATCGTTTTACTATATAATTAATAACATATCTAAACTTATTGATGTTGTTTCCAACGTGATGAATACTGTTGAGATTGGAAGTACAACTTCATTACCAGTTTATACACCTGGAACAGCATCTATACCATTTTTTTCACCTGATAAACATAATGTTTATTCCTATATTGGGCATGGTTATGATTACATATGTGTTTGGTATGTAATCGCTAAAGATCAATATTCTATTAACACATCTGATGTGTGGATTTTTACAACACGTAACATACCAATTGATAATGAAGAACCAATTGCTGACACTGGTGGACCATATATAGGTGAGATTGGAGATGAAATTCAATTTGATGGTTCCGGTTGTTATGATCCTGACGCTGATGGACAAATCGTGTTTTACCGTTGGAGTTTCGGAGATGGAATAAGTGTTACCAATGTTAACTCCCCAACTCATATATATCAAAATGCTGGTGATTATGATGTCTCACTTATAACAATAGATGATGATGGTTCAAGTAGCGTTGATACAATAAATGTTACAATTAAAACTCCAGTAAATGATCCGCCTATGGCTAATGCAAATGGACCGTATTCTGGAAAGGTTGGAGAATTAATAACTTTTAACAGCTTTGGAAGTTACGACCCTGATTTTGATGACATATCTTATAGCTGGGATCTTGATGGTGACGGAATTGTTGACTCTATTGAACAGACACCAACTCATACTTATACAAAAGCAGGTAACTACACCATAATCTTAACAGTGACAGATAATGAAGGATTGAACGATATTAACATCACCTATACGACAATAAAATCAATTAAAAAAGAAAGCCCCGGTTTTGAAGTAATACTTATAATAGCAGCGATATTCATAGTCTTCAATCTAAAACAAAAAAGAAAAAAACATCAATAGGATAGCAAAATTGCAAAATAATATTTAGATTTTTATGATTATTAATAAGCCGATGGAGGGATTTGAACCCCCGACCTGCTGATTACAAGTCAGCCGCTCAACCGGTCTAAGCTACATCGGCATAATTTTTTTCTTAGCGGTAATATCAACACATATATAAAACTCTCTGGGCGCATACGTTTTAATTTTAATAACTTTTAACTTTGTAAATTCAATTTTGTTTTCATTGGCCTTTTTCTCCAAGTAACTAATTCTCTTTTTAATATTTTCCTCTTTAAGAATATCATAATAATGAATTACAGAATTAGCAGCTATTATTTTTAGTACATATGGAAAAAATTTATACGCCATAAAAGGTAGATTCATAATGACTCGATCCGCTTTAATCCCTTCAAGATCAAATTTTTTGTAAATCTCTTTTGCATCGCTATGTATAACTTCAACTTTGTCAAGCACATTATTTATCTTAATATTCTCCTGAGCAAATCTAACTGCATCCTTATTTTTATCAATTGAATAAACTATCTTTGGATGTGCATATTTTGCTATCATTATTGAAAAAGGCGCAACTCCAGTAAACATATCCACAATAGTTTCACAGGGTTTAACAAGATCTGCAATTCTTTTTCTTTCTCCAGAAAGCCTTGATGAAAAATAGGTTTTACTAACATCTACATTAAATTTCAAACCATATTCTTTATGTATGGTATTTGTGTGTTTTTCTCCAGCTATTATTTCAATGTTTCTTGTTCTATATTCTCCAGTTACTGGTTCAATGAGACATATTGTTTTTATGTTTTTGTTAGATTTGAGTAATGATTCTCCAATTTTTTGTTTATATTTTCGCAACTTCTCTGGTAATTTAATCAGTATGATGCCACCGATTATATCATAAGATGTCGGTAATTCATGTCGTAATTCTTTTGGAACGTTTATATAATCTTTATATAATTTCGGTTTTAGCTTATATTGTTTAAATTTTTTTTTACAAACTTGAAAATTGATATTATCTATTTCTGGTATGTTCTTTACTGGTAGATATACAAACCTGTTATCTTTATAGATTTTTAAATCGTTTCGTAGTAGATTGTTTTTTATAAGGTATTTACGAATTTTTTCCGCTTCTTTTAGAGGTATACATAACCCAGTTGTTTCTACAAGACTCATATTTGTATTATAGTGATATATCTTTTGAATAGTTAATATTTTACTATAGTTTTAGGATAGTTATTGACTATAAAATTAATGCAAAAAGTCCCGCCTCCCGGATTTGAACCGGGGACCTGCCGGTAACGGCCAATAGAGTCTACAGCCGGCCGCTCCAGCCAGACTGAGCTAAGGCGGGAATTCAAAGCCCAAATAAACATAGTTATATTTATTAGTTAAGGTCTATTGTTGTGATATATTCTCTATGAAATATGGTATTATTATCTGTCCTAAATGTACAAAAGCAAAAATATGTGAATTGCATTTTAAAACAACAAGATGTTTTAGATGCAATAAAGTTATAAAATTAAAAGAAATTAGAATCCTATATAAAGATAATTCTAAAGAGAACTTGCAACATATTTTGGGTTTAGTTAATGCTGAAATGGATGGAAAACTTGACGAATTTACTAAACTAATAAATTAAAATAATTTAGATAAATTTTTCATCCTTTAATCAAAGGATAACTTTTATTAACATATTTAAGATACTGCGTTCGGGTTTAATATTTGAATAGTATAAAACGTATAATTCTTGATGTTCTTAAACCACATACACCATCAATTATTGAAGTGGCTGAGAGATTAAGCAATATTGATGGAATCACTGGCGTAAATATTTCTTTAGAAGAAGTTGATGCTGAAACCGATAGTATTAAGATAACAATAGAAGGCAGCAATATTAATTACGATAAAGTTAAAGAAAAAATCTCAGAATGTGGTGCTGCCATTCATTCTATAGATGGAGTATCAGCAGGAATTAAGATTGTTGAAGAGGTTAATACTCCTCAGGATCGCTAATTTAAAAGAATGCTTCGAAATAACTGATCATAGGTAATGAGTTAAGATTATTTTTCCGAATTAAACGTTAAAGGAGAATGTATTAAAATTAGATAGAAATTAAATTAAAATTATTATAATGATTAATAATTATTTTTTCTTTTTCACTAAACGTTTTAAAGTTAATGCAGGTGATGTATCAGGTATAAAAGCAGCTACATACTCCTGTTGATAAGATAAGGAAAAACGCAACTTTTATAAAGAAGGTAGTTATTTAGGGTGACTGAAGGTCCGGTGAGGACACGGATGCGAAGTTCATACATATTGAGATGAAATTATGGGCTTTAATATCAGTCTGCGGTGTAGGCTGATACCGTGGTAAACTGGATGCTATACATAAGAGAGTAGATAAGATAAACCTAGGAGGAAAAAAGATATGAAAGGAAGTAAATTTTTAGCTATGTGTGCAGTATTGGCGATGATAATGTCAGCATTTGTAGGATTAAATATGGCTTTGCCAATGGCACAAACAGGCATGTGGCTTGACAGTGGTTTTACCCCTGGTTATAATCATTGGGGAAACGCAACAAATGATAAACTGGAATTGGTATATAATGACGGCTCAGAAGAGGGAATAGAACTTAGTATTAATACTACAGGTTTGGAAGCGAATACTAATTACTATTTATATCCACCAATATATAATAATACTTGTTCAGGTGCAACTCCTGAAGGCTTTGAGTGGGGGTCTAAATATTATAATGAGGCAACCTGGTCAATTAAAACTCATATTACTGATCCAACCCATAAATTAGAAACTTGTAATGTTAAGGTTGTATTTGGTCGAGCAGGTATGTGGCTCATTGATAAAGATGATACACATGATCAAGATGACCCAACATCTTTTGGATCATTTGTCTGGGTTAACTCATCAATTGATTATATAACAACAGCTCCTAATGATTTTGCATATGGAACAAACGGTACGAAAACAGTTTCAGTTAACGTTGGAGATACCGGCGATACACATTTATGGGTAGATTTACTCTATAACGACGCAATAGTTACAAATGATCAATCCAAACGTTTTCATAGGTTAGCTACAGCTACCAGTATGGGTATAGGTCTTTATGGAAACATTACAGTGGGATCTGGGACAGGTGTCGGTAATTATTCTGTTAGAGTTTATAAAGACAAAGATATAAAAGAGATTCCTTGGGGAACACCTTGTGGTAGTGGTCAGGATCGATACGAATACGGTGGTACTTTTGGCTGGGGCTGGAATACTACGCATAACTTTTCAGCTGTTACAGGATATAATAGAGTGATTTGTGGTCCGTGGGATCCACCCGAAAGAAATGCAACCGATGAAAAGTTTAGGGTTACAACTGGAACACTTGATGCTTCAATTCCAAAAGAAGCTAATAGAACTCAATATTGGAATTTTGATGGTGAAATTGATATTCAAGTATTAGACACTGATGGAGATCCTATTGATATGACCGCTGCAACTACATATTGGAGAATAGTAAACAGGCATGGCCATGATATAGGTAATTGCATAGGTTGGAGTAATATTAGTGAAGATTCGAATGGATGGTTAAATATTACTTCGTCAAGTTGGGGTAGAAATAGTTCGGGTTATGACTATGGTCTTAACGGAACTACTAGTACAAATGCAAATGGAACTTGGAGAGTTTACGTCTGGACAGATATCAATGGTGATGCAAATGTTGATTCAGATAGAGAATGGTGGGAAGAATGGAACGCAACAGTTACGTTTAAGATTCAGAAAGCACCAGGATCTCAATTCAAATGGATTGATGATGATGGGGATGTTTGGAATGATGCAGATAACGATGGAGTAATACCAAAAATTCCTTCTGTAGCAGATGTGCCATTATATGTTCAATTCCAGGTTATAGGAGATGATCACTTCTACTATGGTGACACACAATCAGGTGAAACTGTAACTCAAGCAATGGAAAATATAACGGTTTCTGGTGACGCATTGTTTACAGGCTCATTGGATACAATACCTGGAGTTGATTTTAATGCAGATATACATCCAGCATATGGGCTGGCTGATACCTGGACAGTCCCAATAATTCCAACAATGTCTCAAGGAGGAGGAACCATTACAATAAGTGCTTCTTGGTCAACTACTTCAAAGAATTATGGCACAGTTAAAGGAACGTTATCGATTGGAGGAACAAATTATGTTACAAATGGAACTATGGTATCTATAACACCTTCTGAGTTTGAAATTGGCACAGATCAAACGTTTACTATAACAGTTAAAGATGCTGATGATAATTCATACAACTATGCTGATATATACTTGTATTATATCTCTGATGGTTCTGGTGCAAGTGAACCTGGTGACGTATTCTCTGGTCATATGTTGGCACATGATTGGTATAGTGATGACAGAGCATATACACTAAGCTTGAATACATCACAACAAAGGAATAACCAAACTGGAGAAGGTATTACCGGAAGTGGAGCGGGTTTCAATGCAATAAAAGCTCCAAGAAACTTTACAGTCTATGTAGAAGCTTCCAATGCAGGGTATGGTTATGCTCGGATAAGTATGAATGCACAATCCAGTCTTTATGTGAATGCAGAAGCTTCTGCAAGCGCTCCAACAAGTACAGTAATGGCTGGATTTGAATACGATCAATTCTGGGTCAATACAACCATTATATCAGATGTCGAAAACACTACCAAGTATCCTGATGAAGATGATGAAAGTAATCTAAATATTAGGATATTTGATGAAAATGGTAACGATGTAACAAATGATCTTGGTACTCGTTTCTCAAACTTTGCTACCGAACTTTCTGGTGATTATACACAAAAGAGCACAAATGTTTATTTCACTGAAGCAGGTACTTATAAAGTGTATGCATATAACAGCACAGCTAACAGTAAAGAACATAATGGAACACTCATCGTTCAACCAGTTGTAGTAACATGTGATAAAACCCCATTTATATGGAAGAGCGATGATAATATAAGTGCAACATTTACAGTAACATATGACGGTGAACCTGTGACCAGTGGTGTTCTAGTAGTTGATAACATAAGTTGGACTGCTGCAAAGTATAATAGAACATTTACTAACTGCTCATTTGATGGCTCAACTGATCAAGCAGGAAATACTTCATGGGAACTATCTGAATCTGAAGGATTCGTAGATGGAGTAGTAACTATGCATGATATTACTGCAGATTTCCTACCTGCGAATGTGGCATTAATGAATATATCATTCTGGTATAAACCTGAAAACGATGGTGTCCTAAGTGATGTATTTGCCAGAACTGAAGGCGTTGTGGAAGTCAGTGTTCCAACTGTCACCCCAAATAAGAAGTATGTATCAGTTGGTAGAACAACTCTTATAACCATAGAGGTAACAGGACGTGAAGATGCGAAGTTAAGTGATGTATTCGTACGTCTATATGGACAAGGAATAGATCAGAACGGTACATCAGACTCAGATGGAATAGTAACATTCTCAATATTACCAAATGCAGCAGGTAACATTAGCATTGATGTCGGCGAAGCTGGCAGAAGAGTAACTACAAAAATAGTTGTCACAAGTTGGATGCTTGATATTAGCACAGATCCTGTATCACAGGTGGATGAAGAAGGAGCATTTACTGTGACAGCAGTTAAGGACGGAACTGCAATCCCTGTAGAAGGTGCAGATGTCAAATTCAATGGAGTTACATACACAACTGATGCAACTGGTAAGGCATCAATAACAGCACCAGCTGTAACAAGTGATAGAACCTACACGATAACCGTCTCTGCGGAGGGATATGGTCCAGACCCAGATGGTTTAACAATAACAGTGATTAACATACCTTCACTGACGATCATTCCCCCATCAAAGAAAATATATGGAAAAGAGGAATTCACAATTACAGTAGCAGAGGATACTGGACAAGCAGTAATAGGAGCGGCGGTAACATTTAACGGTGAAATATATTACACTGGAGCAGGTGGATCAATTACATTAACTGCTCCTGATGTAAAAGAAAAAAGTAAGAACTTTGTAATTTCCGCTACATTCACAGGATTTACAGAAGCAGCAACTAAAGAAATAACAATATTTAAGGCAGAGGATACTCCTGGATTTGAACTACTAACACTAATAGCAGCAATTGGAGTAGCATTCATACTAATGAGACGCAGACGACGCTAAGAGGGAAAAATATTCCCTCAAATCTCTTTTTTTTCATTTTTTTTAAATATTTTTTTGTCCAAAACCTTTTAACCCAATCATTTATACCATTTTCCACTTGGAGTGATCAACCCTGAAGATAACAATACTATTACCAACATTAAACGAAGAAAAAGGCGTTGGTAAAACAATTGACTCAATAAACAAAGAGTATTTTAAAAAACATAAGTGGGAACCAGAAATAATTATTGTTGATGGAAACTCAAAAGATAAAACAAGAGAAATAGCAAAAGAAAAAGGTGCAAAAATCATAGTTGAAAAAAGAAAAGGCTATGGACGAGCATATAAAACAGGTATGCCAATAGCAACAGGAGATATTATTGTCACAGGTGATGCTGATGCAACCTATCCATTTGATAGAATACATGAATATATAAAACTCCTATTAGATGAAAACCTTGATTTTATCACAACAGATCGTTTTTCAGATATAAAACGTGGATCCATGACCCTTACTCATAGATTCGGTAACCTGGTTTTAGCTATGACATTAAAAATTCTTTTTTTAATTAACATAAAGGATTCACAATCTGGGATGTGGATATTTAAAAAAGAAATGCTTAATAGAATTCAACCTCTTGATAAGTTTAATGATGGTATGCCTTTTTCTGAAGAAATTAAAATTGAGATGTTCTCTTCAAAAAAAGTGAGAACAAGAGAGATTCCTTCTACTCTTTATATGAGATC
>JAUWIE010000031.1 GCA_030605515.1 Thermoplasmatota archaeon | reverse complement strand
TACTGCTTATTGGATTAATAAAAGCAGGAGCACCACCATCAGTATTCTATGAAAAACAGGTTTTTATGGCTTGCTTCTTCTTGACCACCGGTCACCGTTCACTTCGTTCACTATAGACCGGATGGAAATATTTCTTTATATCTTTCAGAACGCGTTTAAGTTGTTCATCGATATCGGTCAAAGTCATTTCAACGATTTGTAAGTTTTTCTTTATAGCTCTCACAATTAATTGTTTATCTCTAGTAATAAGGATACGGTTTTCCTCATCTGCAACCCTCAGCAGTTCTTCATCATCCATCTCAGCATTTGCATAGAACGTGTCAAAGCCAAAAAGACGAAGCCATTTCGCAAGAGTCCCAAGCATCTGATCGCATAAGAATTTCATTTTACCATTCTATAATGAACTAAAAACCCTGGGCCCAGACTTTGTATATCTACTATCTCAAGATTTATGAGTTCATCAATACCATTTATTCCTTCACCATCGGCAAGTGTAGGTGTGATTTTGCCTCCGATAATCATAGGGGCAACATAGACAAATAAATCATCCACCAATCCTTGTTTTAGAAAACCCCAAATAACTGTACCTCCACCTTCAACCATCAAGGTTTTAACCCCTCGCTTATGAAGTATTTCTAATAAATCACGTAAAACAATAAGCCCGTTTTCATCAATCTTACACTTTATGACATCCACATTTTTTCCAAATTCTTTATTACATTTTTTACCTGTAAAAATCATTGTTTGAGCCAACTGGTTTACCGCAAGAGCATCTTTTGGAGTTTTACAATCAGCATCTAGGATTACCCTAATTGGTTGACAAGGTTGTTTTACATGTTTTTCTTTAACTGTAAGTTTTGGATCATCGGAAAGTATTGTGTTGATGCCTACTAAAACTGCGTCACACTTGTTACGAAGTTGATACATTCTTTCTATATCTTCATCACATGAAATTCTCAACTGTTTTCTAGCTGGAAGCGCAATCTTTCCATCAGCGGACATCGCGCAATTAATAATCACATGTGGTCGGTTCATACAATTCTCACTTTGGATACAATGGGCAATCTTTCTTATTTTCAGGGCATATCCCTTTGGTTTTACATGCTGGACCTGCTTTTTTAAAAATAGTTGGAGCTATTTTTTTTACCTCTTTCAACATGAGATTTGCAAGTTTTCTAATCTCCCACTGAGCATGCATACAGCAACGTAACTCAAAGAAATTTTGAAGCGACCGAGCATTCATAGTAACAATAATGTTTGTACATGCACTATTTGGCAACACATAACGCGCGTCTTCTGCAGGAATACCCATTTTTAATAATTTGTTGTATTTCCCCCAGATCATCTCCATAGTTTGCTCGTAGGCTTTTTTTAAGGTACCATCTTTTTTGATTTTTGGGGGTGTAACAAAATTTGGTTCGTTCAGATTTACATACCTCTGACTTTGCTGAGAATAACTTGCGATACGATGACGAACCAGCTGATGAGTAAGAGATCTGCTGACATCACTTATTGCAAAAGTAAAATAAGTATGCTCAATCACACTTGTATGTCCCAAGTCTATAACGTACTCAAGTATGGTTTTTAGCTCCTTATCAGAAGTTTTATCCAAGTCCTCTGGTTTTGTTTTACTATGTGTAAGTTTAGCTGACATTGCGGGTATTTTCTCAGGATTTGGAGTAAAACCTATTAGTTTAACATTCATCTATGACTCCCTCAGCCCATATAACAATTCGCTTTTAATATTTTTGAGGTAAAAAAATGATCTTTGTTATGTCAAATTTTGTTAATTTTGCTAAACCATTAAACTTTTAAAAAGTAATAGAATTACCATCATATACCTATAATTAATAAATAGGGAGGTTAAATGTATGATAGCATTTGTAATAACCACAATAGTATGTTTTATAACTTATCTATTTTTAACAACTGGAAGCGCTACAGCTGATAGTGATATTTTAGGGCTTTGGAGCCAATATGAAATCATCTTTGGAGTTGTTTTATCAGTTATCTCTGGTGTCATCGCAAGAACTATTTTTGTTAAAGAGAGTAAACGGATGGCAAATCCTGCTAAATGGTTTATTTTCTTGGGTTATCTTGTTGGACCGTTCTTTATTGGAATGGCAAAAGCAAACTTTGATGTCGCGTATCGTGTGATTACGGGTAAAATAAACCCAGGTATTGTTAGGATCTCACCTGATTTAAAAACTGATCTTGGGATTACAATGCTTGCAAATTCCATAACACTTACACCTGGTACACTTACTGTTGATATAGATGAAAATAAGAATGATTTATACATCCATTGGATAAATGTCAAAAAAGAGGCGCTTGAGAAAAAACCTGTTGATTGTAAATATATTTGTGGGAGTTTTCCCAAATGGATAAGGAGGATTGCTGAATGATTGAAGTAATAGAGGGTTTAGATACTCTTTATTTAGTAGTATTAGGAATGCTTTTTCTCAGTGTTGTTATGGCAATGATCAGGGTCATACTTGGTCCAACAGCACCTGATAGAGCAGTTGGTTTGGATACAATAAATACAATTGTTATTGTGAGTATGATTATTTTTGGTATTGCTAAAGGCTCAGTTATCTATATTGATGTCGCTATTGTCTATGCGCTATTATCATTTATATCAATTCTGTTTATAGCTAAGTATTTAGAAGGAGGTGAATTCTAAATGATTAGTGAGATTTTTGAGATCGTAATATATATATTTTTAGCAATTGGTGTTTTTTTCAATCTTTTAGCAGGTATTGGACTATTACGTTTTCCTGATGTTTATACAAGGCTTCATGCAGGGACGAAATGTACTACTTTTGGTTCAATATTTCTTATCGGTTCAGTTATCCTTTTAGGATTAAGAATGTGGTGGAACAATGATGCTGATGGTTCCATACTTGCAATTCATTCCATTGTTGCATTAGTTGCAATACTTGTAACTAATCCAACTGGGGCTCATGCGCTTGCTCGTGCTGCTCATCGAAGTGGAGTTGAACCTTATGGCGCTGTTGTTGATGATTTAAAAGGAACTATTAAACCTAAGGCAGAATCTAAACCTAAGAAAAAACCTGTAAAAAAGAAAAAAACTTCTACTAAGAAGGAGGAAGGAAAATGATATTAGACCTAGATCTTGTTCAAATTATTCATATTGTTCTTCCTATTTTAATCGTAGTAGCTTCAATTTTGGCTGTGGTTTTAAAGGATTTACTAGCTGCAGCAATTGCTGTTGCCGCGATGAGTTTGTTGTTATCCTTGGAGTTTTACATATTGCAGGCTCCGGATGTTGCCATCGCAGAGGCAGGTATAGGAGCATGTCTTACAACAGCTATTCTAATTATTGCGATACGTGGTACAAAACGTATGGAGGAGGATGCATAATGTCGATGAGAAATGCTGTTGCAGCAATATTTTTTGCAATTGTATGCGTATTTTTTGTTTTTAGTGCTTTGATGATTCATTCATTTGGTGTTCCTGATGCAACTGATATGGATGATCGAATCATTGGCGGTTTTGATATGGAAAATAATACATATTATGGTGCTCAAAATGAAACTGGTGCTAATAATGTTGTTACATCAGTAGTTTTTGATTATCGAGGTTTTGATACCCTTGGTGAGGCAACAATATTATTTACCGCAGTTGCAGGTGTTGTTCTTGTGTTTAGGAGGTTGAAAAAATGAGTGGGATGTCTAAGATTGTTAAAACCATTTCTAGTATAACATTTCCATTCGTTTTTATCTATGGTTTATATGTAATAGCTCATGGGCATCTTACACCAGGTGGGGGTTTTCAAGGTGGTGCAATAGTAGCCTCTGGCTGTGCAATGATACTTGTAGCGTATGGCTCTGTTTGGACAATGGGTAAAATTAAAGAAAAAAATCTATCTATCCTTGAGAGTCTAGGTGGTTTTTGTTTTATTCTTCTTGCATTCCTTGGTCTTGGTTTTGGTACTGGCTTTTTTAATAATTTATTTGTGGGTAACGAATTCTTATTTGGAGAAACACCTAAATTTAACTCAGTAGCTGCAAACTTCAATACCGCAGGTGTTATACCTCTGATGAATTTTGCAGTTGGGCTCAAGGTAATTGCTGGTTTATTTGCAATTGTTCTTGTTATGGCTTATGCCAGTAGTATCAGGGAGGATGAAAAATGATTTACAATATTCCTTATATTGCTGTTGCTGCCCTAATTTTAATTGGTTTATATGCAGTTGTTTTCAAAAGGAATCTTATCAAAATGGTAATTGGTATCACACTTATTGAGAGCGGTGTTAATCTATTTCTGATTACATTAGGATATCGTGAGGGCAGTATTGCTCCTATCTATACAAGCTCACCGGGTGGAATTATGGCGTTACCGGTTCCACAGGCTCTAACCCTTACTAGTATTGTCATTGGTGTTGCTGTACTCGCTTTGATGTTATCTCTTGTGATTCATATTTATAGACATTATGGAACGTTGGATGCTAGAAAGATAGGAGGTAATGAAGAATGAACCTACCAACCTTTGAATTTACTCCTGCATTAGTTGTTGCTATTCCACTTTTAGGTGCATTTCTTACTCCGCTTGTTAGTAGAATAAATGATAAATTGAGAAATATCTTTGTAATAATTATAATGGGTTTAACTGGTTTTTTTGTGTTTTTGCTAGCCTATGATGTACTTGCCAAAGGTATAAAAGTATATGTTTTTGGTGCCAATACAGCTGATACGATACAATCTCTTGAAAATGGCCTTCCCTTGTTGAGAATTCTTTTCGAAGTTGACGCAATGAGTGTTTTAATGGCAGGTATAAGTGTAATATTGGGGTTTGTGGCAGTGATCTATTCATGGTCATTTATGAAAGAAAACACAGGGCTTGACAAATACTACACTCTTTTCTTACTTATGATCGCTGGTATGCTTGGTATGGAGCTCACCGGCGATATGTTTAACTTCTTTGTATTCTTAGAAATTACATCAATTGCTTCATGTGCATTAATTGCATTCTGGACGAATAAAGGAAAAGCGGTTGATGCAGCTTTTAAATACATTGTGATAAGCGCAATCGGAGCTCTGTTTATTCTTTTTGCAGTGGCCTTATTGTATAGTCAGTATAATGCATTAAACATTGCAGTACTTGGAAGTATGATACAATACACGTTCTTAGATAAAATCGCGCTTATTCTACTGATTGTTGCACTTTTAATGAAAGCAGGTATCGTACCAATGCATATGTGGCTTCCAGATGCTTATAGTCGAGCTCCCTCATCTGTAACTGTTGCACTTATTGGTGCTACATTAGCAAGTCTATATGGTGTGTTAAGAGTTTGTTTTACTCTTTATGGCAACTCATTATCTAATATATGTAATAACCTAAATATAAATGTGCATAGTATGTTAGGAACCTTACTTATTTTACTAGCAATTATTACAATTATTTTGGGTGTTATAATGGCCTTAAGGCAAATAAATTTTAAAAGATTAATAGCATTTGCTGCCATTGCAGAATTAGGCTATATGTTCCTTGGAATAGGCACAGGATTAACTGTTTTAGGTAATCCTGAGTTGGCTGTTTATGGAATGACTGCCCTTAAAGGTGGTATCTTTCATATTATAAACGATGCATTAGATGTAGGATTGCTATTTCTTGTAGCAGGTGCTATCTATTATGCAACAAGGGAAAATTCTTTAAATCGGATGGGTGGTCTTGCTAGAAATCTGAAGTATACTACAGTGTTTTTCTTAATTGGTCTTCTCGCTGTTTCTGGTATGCCACCAATGAACGGTTTTGCATCAAAGATTCTCATCTATGAATCAACTTATCAACTCAGCCCGATATTATCAATTATTGCTATTCTTTGTAGTATTTTACTTCTTGCTGTCTTTGTAAAAGTATTTTACTCAGCATTTATGGGCCCCGCACAGCCTAAATTCAAGGATGTAAAAGAAGTACCAAAAAGCATGTTAATTGCAATGGGAATCATCACTTGTATCATAATATTTATTGGTCTTTTCCCACAATTTGTAATTAACACTGTTGTAACACCAGCAGCAGAAGCATTAGTTAATTTTGGTGGTGAAAAAGGATTCTATATCAATGAAATAATTGAATCATTTACTCTGGGAGGGGTCTAAAATGTTATTGTTCATAGCAATATTAGATACATTTAAGTTGTTGTTAAAAACCTTATCAACTAATAGTGGTTTTTGGAATCCGCTTGTTTGGTGTAGTGTAATAGTAATTGCTTTTCTTATTGTGTATAGTATTAGAAGCTTTGGTAACAAAGAATACAAGAAAGATAATGAGCAGGTTAAAACTTTTCTATCCGGTAATCCTGAATATGAAAAAGAACAAATGCATGTAAAAAGCAGTAATGTTTACTGGGGATTTACAGAGACATTGAAATGGGTTTATAATCTTTTAAATAAAATGCATACTGGAAATGTTAGTGACTATGTACTATGGTTTGTAGTAACCATGGCAATATTTTTCATTCTTATAGGAGTGATGATCTAAATGGAACAGTATATTATAGATCTACTTACAACAGGGGCTATCGTACTATTTGGCACAATTGGATTAGCGCTATTTGGTATATTTTTTGGATTATTATACAAAGGTGTCGACCGGAAACTATCAGCTCATATGCAGGGTCGTATTGGTCCCCCAATAAGACAGCCGTTTAGAGATGTCAGTAAATTATTTGTCAAGGAAAACATTATTCCTGAAAATGCGATTCCATGGATTTTTAATCTTGCTCCACTTGCTGGTTTAATAGCTACAATATCTATTCTTCTATACATACCAATTGGTGGATTTGAACCTTTGTTATCTTCAAAAGGAGATCTTATCTTAATTCTATATTTACTAATCATCCCATCATTAGCAATGGTCACCGGTGGTTTTTCATCTGGTTCTCCATATGCAACAGTTGGTGCACAAAGAGAAATGGTAACAATGATTGCATATGAATTTCCACTGGCCATCATTATTATAGCAATTGCTTGGAAACTAAGCATAAACCTACAAAATACCAATGTATTTGCATTATCAACCATCACAGCTACACCCATATGGAATTTCGTAGGACCACTCGGTTTTCTTGGGTGTCTAGTACTATTATTTGTTTTAGTAGTAGTAACACCAGCTGAGCTATCTAAAATACCATTTGATTCACCTGAAGCAGAAACAGAGCTTGCTGGTGGACTTCTTGCAGAATATTCAGGTAGAAACCTTGCGATGTTTTATCTTACTGATGGAGTAAAAACAGTGGTTATGGCATCGATTATTGTAGCATTGTTTTTCCCATTTAATATTTGGCGGATGATTGGGTTAGACGCTTTACCAGCAATATCTCTTGAAGCCATTCCTATATATACAGCTGAAATAATTTTCTTCCTGATAAAAGTTTTACTAGTAATTCTATTCTCACTCACTTTGATTCGTGTCTCAGTAGCTCGTTTGAAAATTGATCAGATCGTATACACGTATTGGGTTCCTTTAACCCTACTTGCTCTAGTTGGGTTAATATGTATTATGTGGGATGGATGGACAATGGAGGGTCACATAATAAACATATTTGGATTTAAAATTCAATGGTCTGCCTGGCCATCGATGTTTAAATTACTAGGAATACCCTAAGAAAAATAGCATAATTATGAACTTATGCTACTTAAATACTCTAAATAATCCTCATTTTGTTTAATTATTTTCTTAAACAAATGTTTAACATAAAGTGTTTCAAATCCATAAAAAAACTCTCCCCTTTTAAAATGGTTTATGATTTTTGAATTAGAGTAATAATTTTGATAAGCAGAAATAACACCTTCTTGAAGCTCATAAGGGGTCATATTTTTAGGGTGAAAAACAACATGTGCTCCATCGTAGTAATCCCAGTTATTTGTAAATATTCGATTATGTTTTTCAAATTCTTTTCTAATATCTGTTCCGACATAAGGAGTTAATGCACTAAATGTTGGGAAATCAATATCTGTATCATGGCAAAAATCAGCTGTTTTTTGAAAAACAGATTTATCATCATGATCTGATCCGAAAATAAATGAACCTTGAACCTTCAAACCATAATCCCTTAGTTTTTTAAGGGATTTCCTAATGATATCTGGTGTCTGTTTTTTGTTATAGGAATCAAGTACTTTTTGATTAATTGATTCCAAGCCAATAGAAAAATGGAACTGTGAAACCTCAGTAAATAGCCTTAGGAGTTTATCGTTCTGAGCGACATCGATGCTTACACTTGGCCATGCACGCTTTGGATGAATACCATTCTCTTTCATTTTTGTCAAAATCTCAATAGCTCTCTTCTTATCTGTTGTGAAATTTGGTTCATCAAAACATAATGTTTTTATTCTTTTAAACTGCAATAAATAATCAATAATCCTATCAGTAGAAACTGGTCTATATTGTCTTCCAAACATGCTTTTCAAAGAACAAAACTTACAGTTAAACGGGCAACCTCTGGAAGTGCAAACAGATACAATTCTTGGATTATTTTGAATGCCTTCAACAAGACTGTAATTAGGCATTGGGATAGAGTCAAGATCCATTACCTTTGAACCCTGGATGATATCCTGTTTGTACTTTCCATCCATTAAATCAAATAAAACATTCTCCCCTTCTCCTAATATTACTTTATCACAATGCTTTAATGCTTCCTCAGGTCTGAAAGATACATGTAATCCTCCTAAATACACAGTTTTTCCCTGCGCTCTAAATAAATCAGCGAGGTTGTATGCTCTATTTACAGTTGCACTCATAGAAGTAATTAAGATATAATCAGAGTCGATGTTTGCATAGTTAGGAGTTTTAAATGATTCATCAAATAATTTTACCAAATAGCCTTTTTCATGAAGCATAGTTGCTAGAATAAGAATCCCTGATAAAGGAGTAGTCAAAACTGATATGTCTGATGCGCATTTATTTTGAGCTCTAGGGGCAATAAGAGTTACTGATTTCACAACTTTGATATAATTAGTATATTATTATAAGATTTTTAATAATCAACCAACGATTTTTATTAATATTAATCATAACTCTATTAAATCAATTCCATATTTTAGGGATGATTCTGAATGGAAAATAAAGAGGTTTCATCCAGTGATAATAAAATTACCATTATTTTTTTCTTATTACCAACAATCATGTTGATCGTTGGCTATTTCATTAACCCTAATGAATATACGCCTCAAACAACAGAAATGCTTTTACAAATACCAATATTCATTGGATTAATTCTTTTAGGAATCGGTTTTATTATTAAATGTAAAAGAATTAGTAAGATATTTAAAATTGTAGGATGGATTGTTTTTGCATTTTTTTGGTCAACAATGCCAACATATCTATATTTATCTGAAAATGGAGATGTCTTCAACGGAGTCGTATGCCTCATTGGTGTTTATGTTTTGATATATCTCGCATATCAGGAATGGTTATCTTTAAAAAGAGATGAAGAAGTATCTTGTTTACATTGGGCAGCTGGTGCAACATTTATTGCAGGTATAATTTATTTTACAATTGATAGCGCGTTTTTTCCAGAATTAAAATATATGATGGTTGAGAATGTTGCAATATTAACATCGGATTTTTTGAATTTATTAGGACATCATACGATGAGAATCGGTGTTAGTATTTTTTATGAAAATTCTGATCCAATATCAATAATTTTTTCATGTACGGCTATTCAAGCAATAGCTTTGTTTGCAGGGATGATAGGAGCTCTTTATAGAGGGAAATTAAAGAAAATAATAATTGCACTTCTTATCACAATTCCACCAATGTATGTCTTAAATATTGTTAGAACCTCAAGTGTGGTTTATCTGGTTGGTGAGAATATTACTTCTTTTGAAATTGCACATAATTTACTATCTAAAATGGGCGCATTAATTACTCTTATTGTTTTACTATTTATTACATTTAAAATTTTACCAGAGTTATATGAAGAAATAATTGGTTTAATTGATCTTCCAAAAAGAAATGGCCCAGTTGAAAAAGTCCTAAAAAAGTATTTTTGGAGTAAAAAGAAAAAATGATGCTTGCTAAAGGTTCTTCATCATGGATTTTAACACCTTTAATTACTGGTATCATTTTTTTTGTTTTGTTCATAATTTCAAAGGATGTGTTAGCTAGCGTTATGATTTTTATTACAATAATTATGTTTCTATTAACAGGTTTTTTCCTTGTTTTTTTCAGGGATCCAAACAGGGATACCGGGTCTGGCATAGTTGCAGCTGCAGATGGAAAAATAAGAGATATCTATAATGTTAATGATGAAAAAACCGGGGAATATACATTGATTTCAACATTTATGAATGTGTATAACGTCCATGTTAATCGTATGCCTATAAATGGAGTTATTAAGGAAATTACTCATTTGTCAGGGTCATATCTACCTGCTTTTAAAAAAGAATCAGAGAAAAATGAACGGTTAATATATGAAATTGATACAGAGATTGGAACTGTTAAACTTGTTCAAATAGCTGGTACTCTTGCACGTCGCATAATAAATTATGTACATAAAGGGGATAATATAAAAAAAGGTGAAAAGATTGGTATGATAAAACTTGGATCACGTGTTGATATATATTTGCCCTTAAAGAAAATAAAACATGTTAATGTAAAAATTGGTGATATAGTAAAGGCTGGGAGAGATACAATTGCAGAGATCAATGATTAAGTTATTATCCCTTGCTGACGTAATAACTCTAACAAATGCAATTTTTGGTTTTCTAGCTATAGTTATCCTTTTCTCAGATTCAGTGTTTTCAGATGATATTAGAATAAGATTATCATTTTCATTCATACTTATTGCATTATTAGCAGATGGGATAGATGGAATTATAGCTAGAAAAACAAGGAAAGGTGAGCTTGGTGAATATTTAGAGGCAATGGCAGATATGACATCATTAGGTATAGCTCCCTCAGTTTTTATTTATACAATATATCATGATATCATTTCTGTGAGTGGTAATCAACATGTATTTCTAATTGTTGCTTGTATTTTATTTTTAGTTATGAGTGTTATAAGGCTTGCTTCATTTCATATTCTTAAAGAAAAGAATTTTTTTGTTGGTCTTCCATCTTCAGCTAGTACTATGATAGTAATTATATTAGCATTTTTAGAAATTGAACTGCTATTTATTCTACCAGTTATCGTAATTATTTCAATTGCTCTTGTTTCAAATATTCATTTTCCAAAACCTGGGTTTAAGGTAAATGCTTTAGCTGCTTTGTTAATTATACTAGCATTAATTATTGGGAAAAACTATGGAAATATCGCATTATACTTTCTTTTTATTTCACTTTTAGTCTATTCTTTGATTGGTCCGTTTTATTTAAAGCAAATGAAAAAATAAATTGAAAAAAATTAGTTTTCTGAATGTTAAACATAACAAGACCCTCTGTTTACTTTAACTTTTCAAATCCTGATTAATTTCTCATCAACCATCTATCATTTCCTAATGGCGTGCATGAATACCCCAGTTTACTAAACTCAAGGATTTCCTGCTCCGTAGAAACAATCCTGCTATCATGTTCACGACCTGTTTAAGACGAATCAACTCCTCCTGCAACACCTCTTTGACTAACCCCTTAATCTGTTCTATGCTTGGTATTCTTTTATCCATATCCTGTATCTTTCCACGAATGCCCTTGATTTCCTTCAAATTATAGTATTTTCTCCTTATAAACCTTGTTCTATGCATTACCCACATCTTTTTGATCAAATCATAAGCTAAACGTTTTCTATAGATACAATGATTCAGTTTTTGTAACAAACAAATATAGTTTGGGATGGGATGCAAATATGATAGAAGATTGGGTAAAGGAAGAACTGAA
>JAUWIE010000052.1 GCA_030605515.1 Thermoplasmatota archaeon | reverse complement strand
GAGGTTTTGAGACACAATCAATAATTGAGCTTTTTGGTGAATATGGATCAGCTAAGACACAACTTGCTCATCAATTATGCGTAACAGTACAGCTTCCTGAAGAGCAAGGAGGGTTAAACGGTCATGCGTTTTTTATAGATACAGAGAACACATTTCGACCAGAGCGAATATTTCAGATGGCTGAAGCTCTTGAACTAGATCCAAATGAAGTCCTTGAGAAAATTCATGTAGCACGAGCTTATAACAGTAGCCATCAAATGCTTCTTGTAGAAAAAGTAAAGGAGCTATCTAAAGATGCACCAGCTCGTTTACTAGTTGTTGATTCTTTAACAGCTCATTTCCGAGCTGAATATGTTGGAAGAGGCGCTCTTGCAGATAGACAACAGAAATTAAATAAACATATGCATGACCTACTAAGATGGGGTGATCTTAATAATGGCGTTGTATGTGTTACTAATCAGGTTTCTGCTAAACCAGATGCATTTTTTGGAGATCCAACACGACCTATTGGTGGACACATAGTCGGTCACACCGCAACATTTAGGATATATTTACGTAAAAGTAAAGGCCCTAAACGTATCGCACGGCTTATTGATTCTCCGCATCTTCCGGAGGGTGAAGCTGTTTTTACAATTAGTGAAATAGGCATCCGAGATTAAGGTTTTAGACGAAAAATAAAGAAAAACTTAAATGTAAGGATAAGTATTTCCTGTTGGAGGTGAAGTTTTTTATGGTATACACCTATGAAGGATGGACATTATATACAAGAGATGTACAACTTAAAGGCGGAAGAATTCAGACTATTTACTTCTTTAGTAAGAGAACACCAAAGAGTGGTAGTCCCTGTGACAAGCCCAATAATATGGTAGTTGGTGTTAACAAAAGAACTGGTCTACCTTATTTGAAGAAGAAGTAGATATTGAATATTTATGATGGCTGGGTATTATTCTACCAGCCTACTTCTATCTTTTTAGTCATAATAATTTTAAAATTGAATCTTTTTTGGTTCAGTGTTTGATTTATATACATATTTCTGTTTTATGGGTCTAAGTATTAAGTATGGTTTCAAAGATTGGTTTCATTGTAAATCCTATTGCTGGTATGGGTGGACGAGTTGGTCTTAAAGGTACCGATGGTGTTTTACATAAAGCTCTTGAGCTTGGTGCAAAACCTGTAGCACCTATGAAAGCAGAGGAAACATTAAAGGCGTTTTTATCAAATTATTCATCTAAAGATGAGATTCAATGGTTTACATGTTCTGGTGAAATGGGTGCTGACATACTAAATAATGTTAGGATAAAAAAAATAAAGATCATATATACGAATGCTGAAAAAAATACTGTTTCAGAGGATACGAAAAGAGCCTGTGAAAAACTATTAGAAAATAAGGTTGATTTGATTTTGTTTTGTGGAGGAGATGGAACTGCAAGAGATATCTTTGAAATAGTTGGTAATAAAATCCCTCTTCTTGGTATACCATCTGGTGTTAAGATGCATTCAGGTGTTTTTGGCATTAGCACAGGTGCTACTGCAAAGATGCTTCATGAATTCATTAGTAAAACTCTTACTATTGGTGAAGCGGAGATCATGGATCTTGATGAAGAGCTATATCGAAAAGGTGAGTGGAATATACGATTATTTGGTATTGCAAAGGGCATTGTTGAGCCAACCTATGTTCAAGTTGGAAAAACTGTTTATGAATCTGTTTCAGATGATGAAGTAAAAGATGAGCTAACTGAGCATATAATTGATGAGATTGAAAAATATAAAAATTATCTTTTTTTATTTGGTTCCGGTGGTACAATTGATTATATCGCAAAAAAAATGAATATTTATAATACACTTCTAGGCATTGATGCTGTTTATAACAAAAAATGTATAGGTAAGGATCTTAATGAGGAAAAAATACTCAATCTACTAAAGAAATATCCTAAAACCAAGGTAATACTAAGCCCTATTGGAGCACAAGGATTTATCCTTGGTAGGGGAAACCTACAGTTAAGTCCAAAAGTGATTAAAAAAATTGGTATTGATAATATCATTGTTATTTCAACTCCTTCGAAACTTGCTTCAACTCCTGTTATTCGTGTCGACTCAGGTGATAAAAAACTAGATCGTTTGTTTACTAAAAAAGAGTTTATGATGGTTGTTATTGGGTATCGCCTAAGTAGAGTTGTACGGATACAAACCAACAACTTTTAATATTGTACTATGATTCACCCGTCATCTAGTAATAAGATATGATTGTTTGGGAGGAAAATGGTTTTATGAAACGAAATCCAACTGCGTTTTTAAAAGAAACATATGATGAACTTGTTAAGAATAGCTTTGACTGGAAATTACGTATCCTTGAGACTGGTTCTTCTCCTCATTCAATAGTTGAGGGTAAAAAAGTAATTATGCTTTGTTCGAATAATTATCTGAATCTTAGTAACCATCCTCGTCTAATCAAAGAATCAATTGAGGCAGCAAAAAAATATGGCGCGGGATCAGGATCTGTACGAGCAATAGCAGGTACAATGAAGCTTCATATGGATGTTGAGAAACGTCTTGCTAAATTTAAAAGAACTGAGTCGTCTCTTATTTATCAAACTGGTTTTGCAGCAAACGCAGGTCTTATACCTCAGCTTGCTGGTAAAGGAGATATAATAATTAGTGATGAATTAAACCATGGTAGTATTATTGATGGCGTTAGACTTACAAAAGCTGATCGAGCAGTGTTTAAACATCGTGATATGGGTGAACTTGAGAAAGTCCTAATTGATGCTGATAAAAAATATAATAGAATCCTTGTGATCACAGATGGTGTTTTCAGCATGGATGGAGATATCGCGCCAATGGATGAAATTGTAAAACTTGCAAAAAAATATGGTGCTATGACATATGCAGATGATGCACATGGCGAAGGTGTAATAGGCGATGACGGACGAGGAATAGGGGCACATTTTCATATAGAAGGGAAAATTGATGTTGAAATGGGTACATTCAGTAAAGCATATGGTGTTGTAGGAGGCCTTATAGCTGGAAGTCAAGACCTAGTAAATTTTGCCTTGAATAAATCACGGACATGGCTACTAAGTGGATCACATCCACCTGCTGTAGCAGGTGCACAACTTGCCGCAATAGATGTACTTGAAACAGAACCAAAGCATGTAAAAAACCTCTGGAGTAATACTAATTATTTCAAAAAAGAGCTAGTGTCAATGGGATTTGACACAGGTGAGAGTGAAACACCGATAACACCAGTAATGGTCGGTGAATCAAGTAAAGCAAAAAAACTAAGCGATAGATTGTTTGATGAAGGCGTATTTGCACTACCAATAATATTTCCAATGGTCGCACGAGACAAAGCACGTATAAGAACAATGATGAACGCAGGTCTTACAAAATCCGATCTTGATTTCATGCTTGATAAATTTGAAAAACTCGGTAAAAAACTAGGGATAATTTAGAATTTTAATCTTATATAAATTTACCTTTTTAAAAAGGATATATTTGAAAGGTTGATAAATAATGAAAGAAGAAACAACTCTTAATCATGTTGCTCTGCAGTATTACAACAAAGAGCAAGCAGATATCTTTTTCACAGAAATATTAAAAATCCCAAAATTAAAAGAATTCACAATTGCAAAAGAGCTTTCAAACGCAATATTTAAAATAAAAGAAAACGTAGAGGTTATAGTCTATGCTAATAACAATGCTAGATTTGAAGTATTTATCACAAAACAACCTCTTAAAAAAAGCTATGAACACACCTGCATTGAAATAGATGACAAAGAAGAATTCATTAAATGCTGTAATAAACATGATTTAAAACCCATGAATATTCAAAAAGATGGAAAAAACCTGCTATTTATTAGGGATTTCTCAAATAACCTCTATGAGATAAAAGAAAAACAAAAATAAAAAAACCTTTTGATATTTTAGTGTGATCTTCCCCATTTACCTTTCTTCTTCTGGCTTAAAACTCTATCAACAATTGTTTGCTCATCTACTTCAACTATAGTCTCATCTTTTTCTTCGCCTTTTCTCAACGCTCGTTCAATTGCTTGATCATCAGCTTCAACGATTATTTTTTCATCTTCCTCTTCTTTATCTTTTGTCTCTTTATCTGTTTTTGATTCTTCTGTTTTCGTTTCTTCCTCTGTTACTTCAAAAACAGCGGTCTCCTCATTTTTTTCAAGTGGTGGAAGATGATAAGCTTTTTCTTTCTTTGTAAATGGTGAAGATGGTTTTTCTGGTTCTTTATCTTCAATATCAATTGGTGGTTCTGTTTTTTCTATTTTTTCTTCTTTTAGCTCTGGTTGTTTAGTAATTGTTTCTTTTGCTGTAGAGATCTTAGTTTTAGGAATGGTAGTTGGAATGAGTTCAAAGGCTTCATTAAGGAAATCTTTCTCTTCTGATGTTGGAAGCCAATAATAGCCTTCTTCATCTTTTGCAAAATTTGGCGCATCTAAATTAAAATATGTTAATAAAGTTAAATTACCTGAGATTGTATCTTTACCCAGTTCAATTCTAATATGAATATTTTTTTCTTTAGTCATATGCTTCCTCACTCTCCGATAGTTGAATATGAAATGGAGTTATAGAACTTATACTTTTCTTTAAAAATTAAAAAGATTTTATTCTTATAATTAGGTTTAGGAGATTATAATTTGATAATATTTCCAATATCCTAAATAGTATATTATTCTTAGTTTGTTCATGTTGATTAGTTTCATCTTGCTGCTCTAAATGTCTATTATTCGATTCAATAGGATTTTCAATTTTATCACTACTTTTTTCAATTGAATCAATAGAAGCTAAATTTATGATGTTATTGTTTTTTGATTGTTCATTTGTTATGATATCTCCATCTTTATTATCTGAAATCAAACAATCTATTATTTTGTTGTCAGAAGATGATGAAAGATAAATGCCATGTACTTCATTATTATAAATTTTACAATTTGAAATGATATTTTTGTCATTTGATGATCCTATTGCATCAATACCCGTGTGAGAATTGTCATATATTTCACAATTTTTAATAAGATTATATGAAGAATATTGAAGCTCAATCCCATCACAGTTACTATAAAATATTGAGCTTGTGATTTTATTATTATCACATTTCGATAATTTGCTTCCAAGAAGCGCTATACCTTCATCATCACATCCCCAAAAAGCACAGTTACTTATGATATTATTAGAAGACCATATAGCAATACCTATTGGAGTATCGTATATATTGCAATCCTTTATTTCTGCTTTTGATGCTGATATTTTAATTCCAGTAGCGTAGAGACCAGGGGCTCCATTAGTAATACTAAGCTTACTAATTTTTATTCCTGGAGCCCCTAGACGGAGTACGCATTTGTTTTTTTCAGAGATGGGATTAATTATAACTTTATTCTTATCTTCACCTTGCAGATTTATTTTCTTTTTTATGTTCAATATCTCACAATAAGTTCCTTCTTTGATTAGTAATGTTGAGCCTTCTGGTGCATTGTTGATTGCTTCTTGAATTGTGGTATAGTCACCATTTCCATTTTTATCAACAATAATTGTTTTTTCTTGTTGATTTGTGATTATATTGGATTCAGCACTGGCATTTGCTGATGCTGTTAACCCTGTTGCAATAAATAGTAAAAATATCAATATTGCATTTCTGATTATTTTTCCCTTCATCCTACCATTCCACGTTAAAAGTTATCGTGAGATAATTTAACATGATAAGATTTGTCAGTTTGTGTATAT
>JAUWIE010000001.1 GCA_030605515.1 Thermoplasmatota archaeon | reverse complement strand
CTTAGGTGAGGCTTTTGCAGATTCACGTGAGGATAATATTGGGAAAATAGATGGAGCAAATATTAGATATTGTTATTATGAGACAACACTATTTGGTGATCCTGAGTTGAGTGTTAAAGATCCGCCACTTCCACAGCATGATATCCTAGTTTATCATTTAGACACCCCAGATATCCTCCTTGTCAACACTAGTACTTTTATTAATGCGACAATATACAATAGGGGTCAGAGCCAGGAGAGCAACATCAACGTGGACCTGTTCATCGATGATGAACTGGTGTATAATACTAATATTCCATTGTTGCAGAGTAGGGAATATGCTCAGATAAGTTATGTTTGGACCACAGATGCCATAGGTGTTTATGATGTTCGAGTGGAAGCATCAGTAGTCCCAGGTGATGAGTATCCTGATAATAACCAGAAGGAAAAACAGATACATGTTGAAGATCAAATAATAAAAGTAATGATTTTAGATTCACTGGGGTCAGACATCCCAGAGTGCATTCCTGTATGGGATGATCTGAATCAGAATTGGCCAAAGTATGGTTCAATACCTATAAGCATTGACTATTTAACTCTCAATTTTGATGGTTTTACATATGATGACATCGCTTCATCTGGTGCCGATGTGCTAGTTATTGATTGGGCATTTGTATGTCCTCAGGTGCCAATTCTCAACCATGAATACACGATGGGTGAGCTGGATGCAATTGAGCAATATGTCGAAGAGGGTCATGGTCTGATTGTTACAGCCGACTCATTTGATGGAAATAATGCTCGTCTTTTACCATTGGTCGGTCTTCGTGAGGAGCTAGAAGTATTCAGTCTTGACGGATGCTATCAAAACAAGTTCAATATCTATTGTGATGATATTCTTATGTTTTGGAATCTTCCGAATCCTGCTATCCTAGGCAATAAAGCTTACTACCCAAGAGATGATGGAACATGGGATAATGATGATCTAGCTGGAGGGATATACACTGCAAAAACAGATGAAAATAATGCTGCCATTGTGGTGTATAATAACTCTGTTTACATGGCTATATCATCCACATATTTAATAAATGACACGCAACAGTTTTGGTACAATTCGATTCTTTACACATGTGACCCAGAAGATATCGATATTGTCTTACTTGTGACCGCTAATGGACCATACTATGGATTGGAGAATGAGCTGGTACAGTTCTATGGAAATGTTGTTTGTGGTGGTGAACCACCGTATAGCTGGACTTGGGATTTCGGCGATGGCAATACTTCAGATGAGCAAAACCCAGTGCACATCTATCCTGAAGCAGGGATGTATATCGCCACTTTAACAGTTACTGATAGCGAGGGGAACATTAGCGTTAGTAATGCAAATGTAACAATTAGATTAAAAAATATCTGGGTGGATGATGGCTATAATGATTCAACCCCGGGTTGGCAAGTATCCCACTTTGACAGCATACAAGATGGAATTAATGCCACTGGTACATATGGGAGAATCTACGTAAACAATGGAACCTATTATGAAAACATAGTGATCAATCATTCCGTTGATCTAATTGGTGAAAACAAGGAGAATACTATAATTGATGGAAGCGGAAATGGAAGCGGTATACAGGTGAATGCAGAAAATGTTAAAATCCATGGATTTACAATTCAGAATAGCGCCCCTGATTGGCCGAACTCAGGTATCATTTCACAATCTGCTAACTATTTATCGGTTTTTGATAACATATTGCAAGACAACAATTATGGAATGTTAATCAGAGATACAGACTTTGCTGAGATAAAAGATAACATATTTGCTTATAACGACGTCGTTGGGTTGTACATTAAGGATTCCGATGAAAACCTAGTTGTACACAATATCATGCAATATACCAATAGATATGGTATAGATCTCCAAAGTTCACAGTTTAATATCATTGCTCGAAATGATGTAACAAATACTAACCACACTGGTATAACCTTTGTTGATTCCTCTTATAATGTGATTTATCATAATAACTTTGTTAATAATACATTGCGTAACGCCAATTGCGAGGACGAAGATTTTAATATTTGGGATGATGGATCCGGTGGGAACTATTGGTCTGACTATACTGGTAATGATAGTGATGGAGATGGCATTGGTGACACACCTTATGATATATTTGGTGGTTCCTATCAGGATATTTATCCATTTATAGATCCATATGGGTGGAATAACCCGCCATATATGCCTGATAATCCATATCCGAATAACAATACAATTGGAATAAAAATCAATACTAATCTTTCGTGGTATGGTGGTGATCCTGATACGTATGACTCAGTTATCTATGACCTCTACTTTGGCACAGTTAGCCCACCGCCTCTCATTGAACAAGGTCTAAAAGAACCAGCCTATATTCCTCATGAATGGCTTGATTTCAACACTACCTATTTCTGGAAGGTTGTTGCAACAGATGATATTGGTATTGTTAATGAGGGCCCTGTTTGGCAGTTTACAACACAGGAAACAAATAACCAACCAAATGTTCCAAGTAACCCAAATCCAGATGATCAGGAAATAGATGTGGATATAACTACTATGTTAAGCTGGGATGGTGGTGACATAGACCTAGATGACATTGTGACATATGATGTGTACTTCGGCGGTACAAATCCACCGCCAATGGTAGTTGGTAACCAGTCCAGTACGAGTTATGATCCACCAGGTGATCTCGATTTCATAACTGAGTACTTCTGGAGAATTGTATCCTGGGATGACCTCGGGGCAAGCACAATTGGTCCAACATGGAGTTTTACAACCAGGATGAATCATCCGCCAAATCTACCAAGTAACCCAGATCCAGTTAATGGTGCTACCAACCTCGACATAGAATTATTGCTAAGTTGGACTTGTGATGACCCTGATGGAGATACCATGACCTATGATATTTACCTGGGAACAGACGCACTTACAAAGATATCAGCAAATCAGACCACGACATCATATGAACTATCCGGGTTAGACTTCAACACGACTTACCAATGGCGAATAGTTGCATGGGATTGTCATGGAGCTAATTGTGATGGTGATATCTGGCAGTTTACCACATCAGTGATGTGCGGTGATATAAACAATGATGGTGGTATCGATATCAGTGATCTCGTTTATCTTGTGGATTATATGTTTACAGATGGTCCTACTCCCATTCCTGATGATTGTGTCGCTGATGTAGATGGTAGCGGTGGTGTTGATATTGCGGATCTAGTGTATCTAGTTGATTATATGTTTAATAGTGGACCAGCACCTGTATCAGGCTGTTGTGAGTAATAATGTGAAAGATATTCTCCTCTTTCCTTCTCTTTTTATATTTTTGTTCAATAATTTCCAAATAAACTATTGAGGACTTTGAAAAACCCCTCATAGAAACCTCTATATGTTCATAATTCAATCCTTATGTATAAAGAGTGAGATGGATGAGTTTTAATCGTTTTATTTTGGAAGAACAGTATAAAAAAGTGAAAGGTCTTGGAGATCATCTTGAATTAATGAAACAGCAGATAGATTGGAAACCATTTATTCCTCTGGTAAAAAGTGTTTTTATGATGATAAAAAACAGGGTGGACGTCCTCATACAGATGAACTCGTAGTAGTGCGGTCCATGCTCTTACCGGCATGGTATAACCTATCAGATCCAGAGCTGGAGTTTCAATGTCATGACCGATTGAGTTTTCGGAATTTCTTTGGGTTCCCAGAAATGATTCCTGATTTCAGTACTATCTGGAGGATTCGCGATCGACTGGAGACCGATGGGGTGGATACATTAATTTGGGCTGAGCTACAACATCAGTTGGATAGCAAAGGATTCAAAGTAGAAAAAGGAACAATTCAAGATGTAACGTTCATTGAAGCGGATCTTGGGAAGAAAAGATACAGGAATGAAAAGAAAGCCAGGAAAAAGGGGAAATGGTTGAGTTCACAGATACGCAGAAACGGCATATGGATAAGGATGGAAGTTTCAGTGTGAAACATGGTCAGGTTCACTATGGGTATAAATCCCATATCAAACTGGATGTAAATCATCATCTCATCCGTGATGTTGAAGTTACAACTGCAAGTGTTCATGATAGTAAGGTGGATTTATCTAAACCTGATGAGGTAGTATATCGTGATAGAGGGTACACAGGAAAAGAGACAAAGGCAAAAGGAAATGGTAGTATGAAACGAGGGAATCTTACAATCTGGGAGAAACTGCGGAACAAACGGATAGCTAAGAAACGTGCTCCAGGTGAACGGCCATTTAGCGTTATCAAACGAACATTTAATGGTGATAGAACATACGTTAAAACACTCTCTCGTGTTCGTGTTAAAGAGATGTTCAAATGCTTTGCTTATGATCTATATCAATTAGTCACCTTGGAACGGAAACGGATTAGCGTAAGCTAAGTCAACAATTCAAAAATAAGGAGAAAAACGGTAAAAACCCAGAGTCGAACATGGAAAAAGACAACATAATACATGGATTTTGCGTGAAATCACGCAAAAAAGCAATATAAAGAAAATGAAACTTGGTTATTCAAAGCCCTCAATCAATTTCTGAATAATACCATTTTTTAAAACACAGTTCATTTTTCAGTTTAAATTATCGATAAGTATATATAAAATATAAACCAATATTAATTATATATAACGAGGGATATAATATATTATGTACCTGTTAAAACACAATCAAAAACAAATAATTATATTTACAATTATTGTAGTAGCATGCATAATAGTAGGTAGTATTTTTGCTTGTCTCCAATGTTTTAACGAAGAAGAAAAAAGGGAAGAGGAACCCATTACATTTGAACTTGATGATCGTATTAGCCCCCTTGAAAACCAAGGATTAATCCTTGAAATTAAAAGAATAAGACATAGAGGGCTTATCGATAAAATAATGAAAATGGGGTTATCCTGGAGAACCAAACCAGAATTTTATTTCATCTCAAACATGGATGGACTTGAATACGTTAGTAAAGACGTAGGTTCTCGACGAGGCGTAACTGAAGTTTTATTTAACACATGGGACACAATGTTTAAAGAAAACAAAATAGTAAGAAATGCAGAAGAAGAACAACAAACATCAGATATTACAATTACAATTATGGAACGGGAAAAAACAGGGATTCTTAAATTAAGATCCAAAGACACTGAAAAATTGAAGATATCACTAACCTATGATTATAAAACAGGTAGATGGAATGGTGATGATTACTTTAACGATAGCGACGGATATGGCCATTATGTAGGAAAATCTTTTGAAATATGGTTCAATTTATATCAAACTGATTTCGACCATGATGGCATACCTTACTGGACAGAGGTAAATGTTCTTCATACCGATCCAAGAATTGATGATTCAGAGTTAGACCCTGATAATGATGGTATTCCAACTGTTTGGGAATGGAAATGGAATTATGATCCATTTGTTTATGATAATCATTCAATACTTGATCCAGATATAGATGGTCTGAACAATATCGAAGAGTACAAAATGGCAAAATGGTTCGCCGATCCATATTCTCAAGATATCTATCTTGAAATAGATGGAATGCAGAGAGGCGGAATATTTGATCCACCACATGTCCTCTGGGCGGAATCCAAACACATCATAGTTGAACGATTCGCTGAACATGGGATAAACGTATACATTGATGATGGATGGCCAGAAGGACCAATAAATGGTGGAGGAGAACTACTAACTCATTATGATAGCTTGTCACAGGATTCAGGCATGATGGTACAATTCTACAAAAATCATTTTTCTGATGATAGAAAAGGAATATTCAGGTATATTGTAATGTGTCATAAAGGAGGATTCTGCCATCCTTCAGAGTTTAATAAATATGATACAATGGCCGTAGGAATCAGCTATTTACAAATGATAAAAGGCAAAGGCGCTTTCACTCCAAGAGCCTTTCGTTTATTAGGCGCATCATCAGTGATGCATGAACTGGGCCACTCACTTGGTATAGGGCCTTGGAACGTAGGGGGAAACGATAACATCTCATTTAATGAGGGAAAACAACAAAAAGACGAATACCTTGAAAAATGGGGCAACTACAGAAGCGTCATGAACTACTACCATATTTATGATAAAAAACTAGTAGATTACTCTGATGGAACTAACGGCCCAGGAGATCTTAATGACTGGGAACTATTTGATTTAACATATTTCCAGAGCGAATCAGGAGTAATTGAAGACCCAGGATTCGAACTTCCAGGTAAAGAAGAAAACTAAAAACAGGCAATATAACAATTCTTTTTGTAAAATCTTAAAAAGAGCATTCTTTTCACATAGATTATTAAGAAGATGATAGTCATGAAAATATTTATTACAAGAAAACTCCCAGAACAAGCACTTGAATTACTAAAAAAAGAACATGAATTAGAAATAAATCCTCATGATCGGGTTCTTACAAAAGATGAAATCATAAAAGGTGTGAAAGGAAAAGACGGTCTTCTTTGTTTATTGTCAGATACAATTGATAAGGATATTATTTTTTCTGAACCAAAACTTAGGATGATTGCAAACTATGCTGTAGGATTCAACAACATTGATATAAAAGCTGCAACAGAAAAAGACATCCCAGTTAGCAATACCCCGGGGGTTCTTACAGATAGTACTGCTGAGATGGCCTGGGCTCTATTATTTTCTGCCGCTCGACAAATCGTTAAGGGAGATAAATTCACTCGAGACGGTAAATTCAAAGGTTGGGCTCCAATGCTTATGCTAGGGCAGGATATCTCTAATAAAACACTTGGAATAATAGGTACAGGTAGGATTGGAACCGCCTTTGCAATGAAAAGCAAAGGATTCAACATGAAAATACTTTATGTAAATACAAAACCAAATAAGATATTAGAAAAAGAACTAGGAGCACAAAAAGTAGAACTAGAGGAATTACTTAGAAAATCAGATTTCGTATCTATTCATGTCCCATTGAGCCCCTCAACACGTCATTTAATAGGAGAAAAACAATTAAAAACAATGAAAGAAACAGCCATTTTAATAAATACCTCACGTGGCCCTGTAGTAGATGAAAAAGCCTTAGTCAGAGCTTTAAAAGAAAAATGGATTTTTAGCGCGGGCCTAGATGTATACGAACATGAACCAATGATAAATAATGAACTTTTAAAACTTGATAATGTAGTAATACAACCTCATTCCGCATCAGCAACATTTGAAACTCGGACGAAAATGGCAATTATGGCAGCAGAAAACATGTTAGAGGGATTAAAAGGTAACATCCCACCTAATTGTGTTAATAAAGAAGTTTTTACCTCACATTAACTTATATGGTCTTTTAATTATAATATAAAATTTGAATAAGCCGGTTTATAATGTTATTTCTCCTGTAGATATTTGTTTTATCTTGTGAGTTTTTTAAGGAATTTATTTAACGAAGAATTACGTGCTTTATAACGCCGTTCTTCATTCAGTTCTTCTTCTTTTGCTAGTTCATCTCCTTTAAAACCCTCTTCTGATTTAGATTTTAAAGCTTCAAGTTCACCTTGATCCAACCAAACCCCACCACAGGTCAAACATACATCAACTTCAACATCATCGGCCCTTTCTATATCCATTGTCATACTGCATTTCGGGCAAATCATCGGACTTCGGCTTTTAGTACCAATATGTTTTGTTAAATAATCCGTTAGCTTCCTATCTTTTAACAACTTCCCTAATTCTCCTTTATCAAGCCAAATCCCGTTACATTTCGGACAAATATCAATAATAATATTCGGCCCAAAAATATCAATTTCCTTTTTATCTAGATCAACCCAGCATCTATGACATTCTAATGTTCTCTCTTTTGACACTTTATTCAACGACATTGAAACATTGAAATAATTATTATCTTTTATTATTTACTATTTCAATTTTCACTGATAAAATAAAGAGGAGTAGAATAGAAAAAAATGTTATAATGTAAATGTCCAAATCTCAGGGTCCTTTGGAAGTTCTTCTTTTTCAATGTCTATCTCATTTCCAACACGAAGAAGTTTATATGTATTTTTTTCAAGGAACGGGTCTATCCCTGCAATTGGAAGTGATAAACCACCGATTTTATAATGCATCGGGATCGTAATTTTCGGTTTTACTTTATTTACAATCCTCCAAGCCTTTTCTGCATCCACTGTAAATGTCCCACCAATAGGAATAAAAGAATATCTACCTCACCTATTTTTTGCAATGTTTCGTCATCAAGATCATGACCGAGATCACCAAGATGACAAAAAGATATACCATCCATGTTAAACTTATATATTATATTATTTCCTCGTTTATCACCCGAGCATTCATCGTGAAATGATTCAATACCTTTTATCTCAATATCTGAGATTGTTTTTTTACGGCTATCAGTTACAATTTTAGATCCTTCTTTCTCAACTGATTTTACACTATTGTGATCATAATGATCATGAGAAACCAAAATAATATCCCCTGTTACAGTTGGTGCTGGAATTCCAATTGATTTTCCATCATGCGGATCAGTTACTAGCGTTACATCATTTGTTATTTCAAAGCATGCGTGACCATGCCATCGTATTTGAAGCAAATATACCTCCTCCCAAGAATAAATGATAATAGCATGATGAATATAAAAAAATTATGGCCTTAACCGACCTAGTTTAACATAATCAACATTTTTTTTATCAATCCTTGCAAAAATGATCTCTTTATTCACTGAATGAGCTAGACGTACTGCTCTACTTATCTCAGACCATGTACTAGTAAACCCTTTTTTTACGACATGAACCAAGTACTCAGCATGAGTCTCATCAGGTTTTTTTGTATATGCTCGGAAATGAGCACCAAATTTAAACCCTGTTTTAACAATCAGGCCGCGTTTCTTCAGATCCTTAAAAACCAAAACCCTTTGTTCAATATCTGGCTGAAGCTGCTCTACAAACGAAATAAATTCGTTTTTTGAAAGATTCTTTCCATTGATATCCTCAATATCAATAGTTTTCCTCTCAAGTAAATACCATGCTTCAGCAAGGGATAATTGCAATCCATTTCCAAAAGGTTTCCCAAAAAATTCCTTAACATGTAAATCTCCCGCAATTTTTTCATTAAAAATTACAATTCTATTTTCTAATAGACAACCTATTGTTTTTGAAAAAACATGTTCCTTTGTTTTACCTTTTACATCCGATATTGATACATCATAATAAGTAAGATCACCTTCTTCATCAACAATTGCAAACCAAAGACCACTCTTTTTCTCCTTTGTCTTCTCAATAAGAGCTCTTGTCTTTTCAATATCAAAGATATCTCTCTCAGTAAAAGAAGAAATAAAATATGATTCCTTGTTTTTCCCTTCATTTTTACGATGGTCATTAATGGAGAAATCAAAACCTTTATTTTCATAGAGATTAACTGCATATCCTCTTTTTCTAAGATCTCTATAAATCATATATTTTATTTCAAAATGAGAAATATGTTTTGCAGCTAGCTTAACTAATTTTCTAAAACCAACTATTTTCTTATTACAGAAAACGGTGATTTTCTTTTCACCAACAAGAAAAACTCCTTCAAGTAAATTTAACTGTAGCTTGTTACCACTAATAGTTTCACCGAACTGACTCTTATTAAAAAACCGTCCGATATCACGTGGTTTATTAACAATAATATTTTTCTTTACTAGTTCTCCAGATGCCTGCATATGAAAAACATATAGCTATATCTGTTATTTGTTTTTTTTGTAATAATCGTTAATACTTCTCGGCGTCCATTGATCATAACTATCTTTCTGTTTTTTAAATAAAAGACCACCAATAATTAACCCTAAACCAAGCCCCCCAAGGCATCCAACAAGTGTAAAAAATACTAGATATTCAAAATATTCAAATATTCCTCTTTTCCATAAACGAGTATCTATCTTTGGGATTCCAACATACCTTGAAGAATATCCTTTAATTGAAAAATTTGTAAATCCAAGTGCACCAGCAATTATACCACTGTATTTATAGTACCCAATTGCAACATCAAGCTCAGAATCATTTACAAGGCTCTGGGCATATTCATAGTAACTTACGGCTAAAACTGGCTCAATTCCGATGTTTCTACTATCACTTATGCTATTGCTTGCTCTCTCACGTGCTCTATCTATTTTATCCTCTGTTATACCATCAATAATTTCAATTGCTAGATTTGCTTTTGCAAGCGCCTCAAAAGCATTAAACAGAGCAGCAGCAATAAAATCTTTTTCAAAATCTTCCTCAGCTGCAGCTAGTAAAACTTCAGATTCATCAAGATAACTCGAGGTTTTTCCTATCTCCTGTAAAATAACACTTGAATACACTGCAGCCTGTCGCCCATCTTCAATGTACTCCGCTGCAAGATTCTTCAGGACTGTAATATTAACATTTCCCGTGTCGTTGAATGGAGCACCAATATTAAGCCACCATCCTACACTTCTACTTCTTTCCATTGCAAACGCAATTTTATACAATGCTCCTAGATGATCTAAATTATAATAACTATCACGAGCATCCTCTAAAAAAGAACCAGCTTCAGATACCCGTTTTTGCGCTGCCCCAACACATTGTAAAGATACCATGCCATTAATATCAGCATTTTCAGCTTCATCACTTTTACTTTCATAAAACGATGTCACATCATCAAGGAGAGAGACGATATATTCATTGCTATTACCAGAATTAAAATATTCACAAGTATAAAATACATAACGCGAATCAATTAATGATTGAAACGACTTACTCGTACTTGAATAATACAAACCCTGATCATACCAGTTTTGTGATTCATCTAATAGATCTCCTGCATCATTAAGAATATCTATGATTAGATTCTGATAATATGTAGGGTGACGATTGGAAATCGTTGTATTTACCACATCTGAGCTTGCATTTTGATAAAACATCCTTGCTTCTTCTAAAAGGGTTGATGCAAGAGGTTTCATTGAGTCCACATAATCCTCAGTTGTAATCTGAACATCAGAAACTGGAACATCAAACCCAAAACCTGTAAAATTCATAACAGCCTCATTTACATCTGCTACTTCAACAACTTCTATACCAAAGTTCTCTATCCCATACTCTGCAACATTGCGAGTAACTGGTGTAGAAACCGTTCTTCTCCTGCCATTTTCAACTATTGTCTCTGTTATCATTTCAATATAAGTACCCTGTCCTTTTGGAATTAAAAACCGTGTCGCACCAACGGAATAGGCGGCCTCAAGTTTTTGAATAATCCCACCAATAGGACCAATGCCACCATCAGGATTTATCATCCCAGTCATCACAGTTTTGTCATCAATCGTCCAATTTTCAAGAAGAGCAATTGTAGCAACCGTCATAATAGCACCAGCGGAAGGACCGCCAATAATAGGAGCTGATGTTCTCACCACAAAAAAATAATCATAATCAGATGGATCAACACCACAATTCTCATCATTTTCAACAAGAGTACTTGCAACTTTTACTGCAAGACGAGCAGAACCCTGCATATCAATCTGAGTAAGAGGTAATGTATCCACAAATACTCTACCGCTTCCATTCTGAATAGTAACAGTTATCGTAGAAATCACTCCAATATATCCTTTATCTGTAGTAGCAACAGCAGGAGCATACACAGTAACATTACGATAACCAAGAGATACTTCACCTTCATAGATCTGACCAGTTGATATTGCTAATGAAAACTGAGGAAAAAACGAAAAAATTAGAACCAATAAAGCAAAGTAAATCAAGATTTTTTTAGCCATTTATTAACCTTCAGATAAACCAACTCAAATATCAGACTGTGTACAAATAACTTACTAAATATTGTTTTTTTTAGAAATCCGTCATATACAATCCATATATTGCTACTAATTTGTTTCATTTTTTAATTATATTTTACAAAACAAAACTCTTGATTTATTATTTATGATGCCCCGGTATTTTTAAGTAGGGTTATTAGATACCGTTCTACACCTGCTATATCATATAATTTAAGATAAAAATAAAATAAATTAGTATTAGGGTATATGGAGGAAATATAAATGGTACAACTACATGAACAAATATTAAGAGATGCTCATCAGTCAATGCTTGCTACAAGAATGAGAACTGAGGACATGCTACCTATCACAGATAAATTAGATCAAGTAGGATTTTTTTCACTTGAAGTATGGGGCGGTGCAACATTTGACGTGTCAATTAGATATCTTAACCAGGATCCTTGGGACCGATTAAACCAGTTAAAAAAGGCTTTGCCAAATACACCACTACAAATGCTTGAGCGAGCAATGAATATTGTCGCATATTGGAATTTCCCGGATGATGTAGTTAAAAAATTCATATATTTTGCAAAGAAAAACGGTTGCGATTATTTCCGTATTTTTGATGCATTAAATGACCTTCGTAATATGGAAACACCAATGAAAGCGACAAAGGAAAACGGTGGTCATGTTCAAGCATGCTTAAGTTATACTATTTCTCCTATTCATACAGTTGATTATTTTGTTAGAAAGTTTGAAAAACTTGAAAAAATGGGTGCTGACACTCTTTGTATAAAAGACATGGCCGGGATGATATCACCAAAACGTGCATATGATATCATTAATGGATGTAAAGATGCAGGCATTAAGCTTCCAATTGACCTTCACTCCCACTGCACTAGTGGAATGACAGGTATGTCGTATCAACGTGCAGCTGAAGCAGGTATCGATATTTTAGATACTGCTATGTCACCAATTTCTGGTGGTACTGCAGCACCTCCAACAGAGAGTGTTGTTGCTGCATTAAAAGGAACTGAGTGGGATACAGGTTACGATTTAGAGCTTCTTATTGAGATTCGTAAATATTTCCTTGAAATCTGGGAGAAATACCGTCATCTCCACCGTTTTAATGCTCTTAAGGTGGATCCTAGTGTAACACTTCATCAGGTTCCCGGTGGTATGCTTTCTAATCTTATTTTTCAGTTAGAGGAACAAGATGCTCATGATAAATACCGTGATATCCTTGATGAAACCGCTCGTGTTCGTGAAGAACTTGGTTATCCGCCACTTGTTACACCTTCAAGTCAGGTTGTAGGTGTTCAAGCGGTTATGAATGTTCTTCATGGGAGATATAAAGTTGTAACAAAGGAAACAAAGGATTACTGTCGTGGCATGTATGGTAAACCTCCTGCTGAGATTAAACCTGAGATCATGAAAAAAGTACTCGGGCTGAAATGGAAGGATGAAGTTATTGACTGTAGGCCTTCTGATTTGATAAAACCTATGTGGGATGCACGTAAGAAAGAGATTATGGAAATTGATGGTGGTTCTCTTGTTAAAAAAGAAGAGGATATAATGACATATATTTTATTCCCTCAGGTTGGTCTTAAATTTTTGAAAGGTGAGGCAAAGGCTGAGTTTACAAGTAATATTTTACCACTTAAAGTTGATCATCAGCTTATGCGCGGTATGGTTAAACAATCATTTCCTGAGTATAAGCAACTGTGGATTGAGACAGTTCCACCTGATCAACGAGCTGGTCCAGCACAGATCCCTACTGAGTTTGAAGTAGAAGTTGATGGTGAACCATTTGAAGTTAAGGTAACTCCATCTGGTGGATTTCTAGTCGCTGGTGCGGGTGGTGCGCCAACAGCTGGGAAGCCCAAGGATGTTGAGGGAGGAGTAAAATCTAATATGCAGGGTACAATCCTCGGTGTTAAAGTCAAGAAGGCTGACAAAGTCAAGAAAGGGGACGTATTAGCGACTATTGAAGCTATGAAAATGGAACAAGAGATTAAATCTGAATCAGAGGGCGAGGTAAAAGAAATCTATGTTAAAGAAGGAGATTCTGTGAGTAGTGGGGATCTTCTCATGCAGATACTCTAAGATATGAAGGGATTGGATTATGCTTAATAAAGTACTTATTGCAAACCGTGGTGAGATCGCGATACGAATCATGCGCGCTTGCAAAGAACTAGGAGTTTCAACAGTTGCTGTCTTTTCTGATGCTGATAAAAACGCTCTTTTTGTCCGATATGCAGATGAAAAATACAATATCGGCCCAGGTCCAGCTAGTCAAAGTTATCTGAATAAGGAGAAAATTATTGATGTAGCAATTGAATCTAAAACTGAGGGTATTCACCCTGGTTATGGTTTTATGGCAGAAAACGCTGAGTTTGCAGAAATGTGCCTTAAAAACGGTATTGAATTTATTGGTCCACCTATTAATGCGATGAAACTAATGTGCTCTAAGATCGATTCCAAGAAATCTATGATTGAAGCAGGTGTTCATGTTGTACCAGGAGTTACCGAAGCTATTTCTGATCATGAAAAAGCAAAGGATATCGCACATGAGATTGGTTACCCTGTGATGCTTAAGGCATCTGCAGGTGGTGGCGGTATCGGTATTCAAATGGTTGAAAATGAACAACAAATAGAGAACGCCCTTGAATCCGTAAGGCAACTTGCTAAAAACTCTTTTGGTGATGATTCAGTTTTTATTGAAAAATTCATAAGCGACCCCAGACATATTGAGTTCCAGGTTATTGGCGATAAAAAAGATCATCTGATTCATTGTTTTGAACGTGAATGCAGTGTTCAACGTCGACATCAAAAGCTTATTGAGGAAACACCATCTTGTGCACTCACACCCGAGCTTAGAGAAAAGATGGGCAAACAAGCAGTTCTAGCTGCTAAAACAGCTGGTTATTATAACGCTGGAACTTGTGAGTTTATGTTTAAGGATGGTAAATATTATTTCCTTGAGATGAACACAAGACTTCAGGTGGAACATCCGATTACTGAGGCTATCACAGGTATTGATCTTGCTCGTGAGCAGTTAAGGGTCGCATCTGGCCTTGAACTTGAGTATTGCCAGGATGATATTCATCCACGTGGTCATTCTATTGAATGTCGTATTAACGCTGAGGACCCGCTTAATAATTTCCAGCCCGCACCTGGTAAAATAATAAAGTATGCTGAGCCAAGTGGCCCTGGTATTAGGATTGATTCAGGTGTTTACCAAGGTTTTACTATTCCACCATTTTATGATTCAATGATTGCAAAACTCATCATATGGGCAGAGGACAGACCACGTGCAATAGAGCGAACTAAACGAGCATTATGGGAATACCAAATCGGCGGAGTACGACATAATATACCATTTCATCAAGTAGTAATGAACAACTCACAATGGGTATCAGGAAAATATGATACAAGTTTCATACCAAGATATAATATTCTTGATCAAGTAGTTGAACACGTAAAAGAACAAAAAACACAATCATCTACTCCAAGAACCGCTGCTGCAATGGCAGCGGTGCAAACAGTAATAATTGCTGCAAGCAACGCACAACACAATAAATAATCATAAAAATTATTCTAGAAAACCATGAAATATGAAAAATTTTTAGAAAGAACACAGGATCTTTCAAAAAAACTAGATCTACGTATTGTAAAAAAAATCATTGTTTTTGATGAAATTTCTTCTACAAATGAAAAAGCAAAAAAACTCGCTTTAGAAGATGAAGATGAAGGAACAATAATCATTTCAAAAACACAAAAAAAAGGCCGAGGGAGATTTAATAGAAAATGGGAGTCACCAGATGGTGGTTTATATCTATCGATTATTCTTAAACCAGATATAACACCTGATAAAACAACAATACTGCCATTGATGACTGCACTTGCTGTATCAAAAGCAATAACATCATGTTATAAGCTTCAAACGAAAATAAAATGGCCTAATGATGTCAGAATAAACGGTAAAAAAGTTGCAGGGATATTACTTGAATCAGAACACGCAGGCAATCAATTAAAGTATGTAGTTTTAGGTATTGGTATTAACTTAAACAATAAACCAGATTCTTTCCCTAGTGAATTAAAAAACAGCACTACCTCATTATCATTTGAACTTACTTCTAAAGTTGATTACTATAAATTCCTAGAGAACCTATTAATTATATTAGATAAGTATTATTCTATGTTTCTCAATGGAGCTTTCAATATGATTCTTAATGAATGGAGAATTAATTCTGATACACTTGATAAAAAAGTAATAATAGAAACATCATCAGACAAAATAAAAGGAAAAGCTATTGATATTGATCAATCAGGATTTCTAATTGTTGCTACAGAATCAGGTGAGACTAAAAAAATTACAAGCGGGGACTGCATTTATTTTAAGGAATGTTAACCCAAATTGCTATAATAAATTAGATATTGCTTTATTTATCATGAAAACATTTTAAACAGGGGCAAAATCCGCCCAGGTATCTTCAATCATTTTTTCCATGCTTAATGGTTTAAACCTAGTTAGAAATGAAATAATATTGTGTTCATTAAGAACAACGTATCCTTTTTTATCACCATGTGATGAAAACTGTATAATATTTTTTTTTAATAGTTTACGTAAATAATACGAAAAATGAGGAGATGATACACCTAAATACTCTAGAATTGTACCGTGTCTTGAGTAAGGATTTTTCAATAAAAACTCAACTATTTTTAGAGGTATTTCTTGTCGAAATAAACCTATATATTTTTTATCACTAGCCCCTGTTTCACCTTTAATATAAAACCTTTTATAACCCTCTTTTTTTTCTATAGCAAGTAGTCCTTCCGCTTCAAGATTAGCTGTGTGATAATCCACTAACTGAACGCTTACTTGAAGTGTTTCTGCGATTTTACTGAGATTTAAACCTGGGTTTCTTGCAATAAGACGATAGATTTTTTTCCGGTTTTCTAGATCACGAATATTACTCATAGGTTTTATCTCTTAGTTGAATATGCTATATATAACAGAAGTAAAATTATCAAATCAAATACCCAGATATATCCACTAGAAATAAATGATGAGAAATGATCATTGAACAATCCAATACTAAGCAATAAACCTCTTATTAATAAAAATAAAAATATTAAGCTTACAAAAACAAGCTTCGCGTTTCTACTTTTTAAATAACTTATAAATGTGACAATAAATAATGCTAGTGATAATATTGTTATTCCTGCAATTATAAAGATAACACCCGTATCGAGCTCCATCCTTACCACCTAATTTATTTTTTCCAAACATATCTCATATGAATGGTTGCAACACTTGCAATTATAATACAGAATATAACATATATCAATAATGAGTT
>JAUWIE010000129.1 GCA_030605515.1 Thermoplasmatota archaeon | reverse complement strand
AGCACTTTTATCAAAAATTATTGTTTTTATCCCTGATCTTACAGCATAGATGCTAGCTGAATAACCAGCGGGTCCTGATCCAATAATAGCAAGCTCATAATCCATAACATGTGATAATTATTTAGTAATATAAAGTTTTTTTATAATCTAACCTTTCAATCTTTTCTCTGTTAAAATTTTATATGCTTCTTCAGGGGAAATAACATCTGTTAGCATTTTTTCAAAAGGGCAAACATCAGTGCCAAATCTATTTGATGTATGGGGGATCATCTCATCTATTTGACAAGGTATACCTCCCATTATTAAAAGAGCTATTGCAGTTTTTGTCCCCTGAGGAGAATAAACACCGCTTACGTTTGAATATCTACATAGTAGCGCTGATGCTTTACCAAGAAGCCTATCACCAATAATTGAATTATGAATATCTTCCCCTAGTTCTTCGATTGTTTCAAGAATTGGTGTTATTCCATCTCCTTTCTTTTCACAAATAACATTGCCATGTTTAACAACAACAATTGAATTATATGTTTTTAACAGAAACTCTCTTGCTAAGTCCATATCATTAACAATTTCCTCACTAACCATAATTAAACCCCTCGAACCTTACAATAATTGAAATATCCTTTGATTGCATCTAGAGTTTCATATAAGTATTCTTTAGGATGGGACGTCATGTTATCAAGTTTTGATGATATCAAAGGCATGTTGCTTTTAAACTGTTGCAGAAAATATTTATCTGATCCTTCTAACCATTTCGCTATTTCAATGATATCCTCTTTATTAAGAAGATCTGCAACAAAAGTTGTTTTAAACTCATAATCAACTTCATTTTTTCTTAGGATATCAATGGATTTTTCAATTTTAGAAACATTGGTTTTAACACCAGTTAATTTATCATATTTTTTCTTCGGTGCTTTAATATCCATTGATACATAATCTATGAGTTTTTTATCAATGAGTTCTCCTAATTCATCAGGGAACATACCATTAGTATCAACTTTTACAAGATAACCCATTTTTTTTACTTTACAAACGAAATCTATCAGATCTTTTTGTAAAAATGGTTCTCCTCCAGAAATTACCAATCCTTCCAACATGCCCCTGCGTTTCTTAAGATAAGAGAATATTTCATCTTCAGAAATAAGCTCCACATTTCCTTCAACTAAGTTTTTATTATAACAGAATGGACAGTTGAAATTACATCCAACTGTCCAAATAATAGCACTAATTTCACCGGGATAATCAAGCAATGATGTCTTTTGAAAACCGCCGATTTTCATGTTTTAACCATTACTTTTTTTCTTTCATATCAAAAAGTTTACGATCTTTAAACTCTTGTTGTTTCCCAAGATTCCACTGACTTGTTGGTCGTAGATAACCAACAACACGAGAATAGACTTCACATTTGGTTCTTTTCTCCTCAAGATTTTCCTTAACCATTCTTTTTACCTCCTAACAACTGCTTTAATTTTTTTATAACCTATTTCCTCATCACATTTAGGACAATACTCATGTTCACCAGCAATATAACCATGCTTTGGACATATACTAAAAGTAGGTGTCATTGTATAATACGGCAGGGAATAGTTCTCTGCGATTTTACGTACTAGTTTTTTTGTCGCTGTTGGATCAGGCTCATTTTCTCCAAGAAATACATGCAACACAGTTCCACCTGTATATTTTGACTGAAGATTGTCTTGCAGGTCAAGTGCTTCAAAAACATCAGTAGTATACCCAACGGGCAGCTGCGAAGAATTAGTATAATAAGGCTCTACTCTTCTACTACCATTGCCGCCATTATATCTCTCTTGATTATAAATTCTAATATCTGGATACTGAGCCTTGTCGATTCTTGCAAGACGATAAGAAGCACCTTCAGCAGGTGTTGCCTCAAGATTAAATATATCACCAGTTTCCTCTTGATAATCAGCTATACGATTACGCATATGGTCAAGGATTTTTTCTGCAAACTTTTTACCTTCTTTATCACCAATGCTTTTATTCATAAGGTTAAGAAGCGCATCATTCATACCAATAAGACCAATAGTACTGAAATGGTTTTTCCAAAACTCACCAAATGTTTTCTTTACATCAGATAAATAAAACCTGGAGTATGGGTGAAGGCCACTAAATGTCAAATTTTCAATTACCTCACGTTTGATAATAAGGCTTTCTTTAGCTAGATCCATCAGATAATCGAAACGTTCGAAGAAATCTTTTTCATTTTTTGCTAAATATCCAAGCCGTGGCATATTAATTGTAACCACACCAACAGAACCTGTTTTAGGGTTAGCTCCAAAAAGACCACCTCCACGTTTACGGAGCTCCCTATTGTTTAGGCGCAATCGGCAACACATACTTCTTGCATCTTCTGGGTTCATATCACTATTGATAAAGTTACTAAAGTAAGGTATTCCATATTTTGCTGTCATCTCCCAAATAGGGTCAAGGCTGTCATCATTCCAGTTGAAATCCTTTGTAATATTATATGTTGGGATCGGGAATGTGAATGGTCTTCCTTTTGCATCTCCATCATGCATGATTTCTGCAAATGCATGGTTTATCATGTCCATTTCATATACGAAATCACTGTAGTTATCATCTTTTAATTCCCCGCCAATGATAGCAGGCTCATCCTTCATATAACTTGGAACAGTGAGATCTAGAGTGATGTTGGTAAACGGTGAATTATGATAGAAAATTAAACCAGTTCCACCAACAAAGTTTTCTTCACAACCATTAATATCAACAGAAATATCATATTCCCATTCCCAACCATTTTTGTAATCATTTATTTCATAGACTGGGGACCCAGCGGTCTCCTGAAGAACTATGTCAAGTTTTTTTCTAGGGTTTTTATAAATAAGCAGGGTTCCAGCTCTACCTTTGCTCTTTGGGACTACTCTAACTCTCCATTTATTTACAATACTTAACGTTGATATGCCAGTTAAGAGTTTATCAGACATCGAAGAATAAGTAATTCTTTTTGATTTTTTATCAGTATATCCATCACCTTTGAAAAGAGTCTCCAGGAAAATATTTCTATAATCTGAATTCAGATCAAATATGAAAGAAGGTACTGTTTTCTCTCTAGATGTAGCACCAGCAAGATATGGTAGCAAATATGTGTATAATCCACTCATCTCCATATTTGAAATAATTGTATCTGTTTTACACTGGTTTTTATTACTATATCCTCTGGTTTCATCTATAGTAACTTTAATTCCTAATGCCTTTGCCACATCAAGAATTTCTTTATTTTCACTTTTTCCCTGAGAAACAACTATTCCAGAATGAGATGCTTTTCCCTCTGTAACAAACCATGCAACCAGTTTTACAAAATTCTTAAGTTTTTCTCCACTTAAGTATCTATCATAAAGATTATTGTTATATGGTTTTATGTAAATTTTTGCATCATCTCTTATTTCATCTGAATATTTAATATAAATCTCAAAAGGAACAACATTATTTCTAAATCCTTCATATAAGGTGGATCTATCGGACCTCCCATTTTTGTATAGAAATTCTTTTATCGAGCCGTATAACTTACCTATTTTTTCTTTTATTGATGGCACATCCTTGGCTTTGACAAATATTCGTTTTTTTATTTTTTCTGGAAAATCCTCAATTAAATCAAAAAAATCAATTTTTTCATTATCACCAAACATATTCTGATTTAGTTTGTTCACTGCTAATATATGATTATGTTTGTTTAACGTGGAATTTGGTTTAGCGCATTCTAACTCTTTTGCCATCACTGGTTTTATGTGATTGCTGTTACATTTAAAGAGTGAATGAGCAGGTGAAACTTTTATTTCACCGGAGCCTGTTCTAATCCTTTTAAATCCATTGGTTTTTACCCTGTGTTTAATTAATGCTTTTACAGGCCGCCATTGAATTTCTCCTTTTTTATTGAAGCTTATTACTTCGAATTTGTCATTTGGTCGAACCGCAAATGAATCATTAGATGGGTTCCCATAACCATCTACATTGTTAATTATTGATTTTTTGTTTTCTCCAAAGTTTTCTTCGACTAATTTTCCTATTAGTTCAACTTTTATTTTTCCATTTTTTCTAAAAATAACAGGTTCATCATGGGCCAACGATTGGAATCCTACCCTTGTTGGCACGTTCATGTTGAATAGGAATTTCTGCATTTCTTGTTTTACATCTTTGTATTTTAGCCCATCATATCTTATGAATGGTGCAAGTAAGCTATCAAAGTTTGATAGTGCTTGTGCGCCCGCCGCTTCCCCTTGTAGAGTGTATAGGTAGTTCACAATTTGCATCAATGATGTTCCAAAATGCTTTGCAGGTTTGCTTTCTATTTTTCCTGCTACTCCTTTAAATCCTAGTAGTAATATGTCTTTGAGATCCCACCCTACGCAATAAGCACCGAGTGTACCAAGATCGTGAATGTGATAATCGCCATTGCTATGAGCTTCACCAATTTCAGGTGGATAAATCTTGTTTAACCAATAGTTCGAAATAATATTTTCAGTTGCATAAACATTCAATCCTTGCAAAGAATAACTCATATTACTGTTTTCATTGACTTTCCAATCCATCATGCTTAGATAGTCATCAACTACATCAATATCCTTAAGAAGGCCACCTATCTCCCGAATATCTTCATGTTGTTTCCTATAAAGAATATAGGCTTTCGCGGTTTTTGCATGTCCTTCTTCAATAAGAGTTTTTTCAACTGCATCTTGAACTTGTTCAACAGTTGGTATTTCACCACGTTTAAGTTCTTTTTCAAGTGCCTCCAATACTTTATCAGTAAGATCACTTGCTTTTCTATGTTCTTTTCCACCAATTGCTTGAGCTGCTTTCCATATAGCATTTGTAATTCTTATAGGATTAAAATCAGCAATTTTCCCATCTCTTTTTCTTATTTTTCTTATCATTTTAAATTTCTCCTGTGTCTTGTTTAATAAGAGATTTAACCTCTTTTTCAAAAGAAGAGACATCAGTAAATGATCTATATACAGAAGCAAATCGGATATAGGCTACTTGATCAATATCTTTTAAAATTTCCATTACATATTCACCAATTACTGAGCTTTCTAGTTCTTCTTTACCGGTTCTTCTTATTTTTTCCTCGATTGAATCAAGTATTTCTTCTATTTTATCATGGCTAACTGGACGTTTTTCTATGGCTTTCATTATGCCTTTTTTAATTTTGTTTCTTTCAAATTTTTCACGTCTTCCATCCTTTTTTATAATGTATACTGGTCTCATCTCTATGTATTCATAGGTGGTGAATCGTTTATTGCATTTCAAGCACTCTCGTCGCCTGCGAATTGTATAGGTTCCGGTGTCACGGGAATCTGTGACTTTTGTCTCAATATTTTTGCAATACGGGCATTCCATTTCAATTTCCCCAGATAGCCATAAGATACAACATATTGTATATTAAAAATTGTAATCTACATCATATTGTATCTTGTTATGGTTTTTAAATGTTTCTATTTTTGTAGTTTTTAAATAATATTTATGTTCTAAATTATTATTTATAAACTAAAAAGATAATGATTGCAAATCTTTAATTTAGATATTTTATTGTTTATAAATATTGATGAGAAAATTGTATTATTCATCATAAAAAAGGGAAGTTTATTCATTACCGTTATATACCATTGATCTGTTTTTCAAAATATCATGAAAATAGTATACGGACCAATAGCATCATGGAGACTAGGAAGATCACTTGGGGTAGATCTTTTATGCTCTCCAAATAAGATATGTTCATTTGATTGTAATTATTGTCAAATAGCTAAAACAGAAGAAATTACCTCAGAACGAAATGTATTTGTTTCATTAAAACAAGTTGAAAAAGAGCTAGAAAATGCTCTAAAACAGACAACACCTGATGTAATAACCTTCTCAGGAATGGGAGAGCCAACACTTGCAAATAACATGAATGAAACAATAGATATAATTCGAGATCTGACTAATCTACCAATAGCAATACTAACTAACTCGTCCTTGTTATATGATAAAATAGTACAGAAAACACTTCAAAATCTAGATATTATTGTTGCAAAATTAGACGCGCCAAATGAAAAACTCTTCCAAAAAATCAGTAGACCTGCAAATGATATCACATTTGAAAAAACAATCAAAGGAATCAAGAAGATGAGACAAAAATTTAATGGTAAATTCGCTCTTCAAATGATGTTTATGAATGAAAACAAAAACTATGCACATGAATTTGTAAAATTAGCACAAGAAATAGAACCCGATGAAATTCAGATAAACACACCACTTCGCCCTTGTAATATTAAACCTTTATCAATATAAGAATTAGATGAAATCGAGAAAATGTTTACAGGATTAAAAACCCTCTCAGTTTATCATTGTTCAAAACCAAATACAATACCTCTTGATAGAATTGAACTTACTAAAAGAAGAAGAATGGAGTAATGATCCTTGAAAGAGTTATCAGTTGATTTTAAAATAATTGGGATTATTCATTCACCATATATTAAAACTGAAGATGTACAACGAAAGTGTAGAAAAGAAATCTCAGAAATAGAGATATATGAAGGATATCAGCAGGGTTTGAAAGATATCAAAGGTTTTTCGCATCTGCATATTTTTTACTGGCTTCATAAATCCAAAGGGTTTTCTCTTCTTGTAAAAACTCCATGGGAGGATCCGAAACATGGATTATTTACAACTCGATCACCCCGTAGACCTAATCCAATTGCCCATACAATTGTAGAACTTGTTGAACAAAAAGGAAATATTTTAAGAGTTAAAGGATTAGATGCAATAGATGGTACACCATTATTAGATATTAAACCATATGTTAAAAAATTTGATATTAAAAAAAATGCTGTTTCCGGATGGCTTGAAAATATAGATTTAAATAGAGATTAACTCTGCTTTTTCAACTGCATGTTTTACTAGTTCATCGATATTAATTTTCTTTTCTTCTTCAAGTATCTGATCAAGTTTTGCCCTAGTAGATGGTTTTATGGGTACTGCGTTGCAGCCATCGGATTTCTGAATCGAAAGATCATATGTACCAATTTTTTTTGCTATCTTTATAATATCTTCCTTGTCAAACCCGATGAGAGGTCTTAAAATAGGAATAGAAACTGCGTTTTCCACAGCACGTATATTTTGTAATGTCTGAGAAGCCACCTGCCCAAGAGAGTCCCCCATGATAATTGCCTCTGCATGTTCTTTTTTGGCTATTTTCTCAGCATAACGCAAGAGCATACGCTTGCAAAAAACACAAGTAAATCTGTTTTGACATTGATGTTTATAAGATGCAAGAGCAGCTCCATGTGAAACAAGATAGGCTTTAGTAATCCCAGATATCATTTTTTTAAGATGTCTAGCTATTAGAATAAAGTTCTCTATCTCCCTATCATCAGTAAAAGGTCTACCATCTGCATGTACAAAAATTATATCCTCATTTTTCCTTGAAAGTAGATAAGTTGCTACTGGGGAATCAATACCGCTAGAAAGCAATGATACTAACTTCATGTTGTTTCATCTACAATATAATCAAGATATTCCTTCAGACCGCCGATAATTGGCATTACTATGATATCTGGCAAATCATATGTATGATTCTCTTTTATTCTTTGTATTGTTTTTTTCACATTTTTATCATTTGTCTTAGAGACAAGAACGCATTCCTGATCTTCTTCGATTTTTCCTTTCCAACGATATACTGATTCAATTTTTGGAATTATATTTACACATGCAACTAGTTTTTCTTCTACAAGGATATGAGCAATTTTCTTTGCATCAGTTATATTATCTATTGTTGTATAAACAATTGCGACCATGTTCTCCTAGGTTTTATATAAGACCGGATAGGTTTTAAGATTTTGCATTAATAATTATATGATCTCAGCTTTAAACTATTGATAACATTCAAAATATCATCTTTGGACCCATAGAAAAGATGGCTTTTACAATTACAGTCGCTGCATCCAAAACCTTGAATCAAAACTAGATGGCTCTTTAGTTTTTCTGCAGTAGTGCATTCTTCACGTATTATGTTTTCTTTGTAATAAATATTTATGATTTTTGTATGTTTTAAAAGATAATCTATATGCCAATGTGTTTTTTTATTTGTTTTAAGATGTCTATTTATTCTCTGTTCTAATCCATTTAAAGCAGAGCCTATATAGGTATAATAACCCTTTTTGAACTTGATATCACCTAGTTTACCAATAGAAATTTTTATGTCATTTTTAAGCTCGATTAGTAAAAGATAGCAACCTTTCATGTCAACCAATGCTATTGTTTTCCATCTAAAGTTTAATTGTATTTATTATTTTGTCTAATTCTTTCATAAAATCAGTTTCTAATAATTTATCTGTTTTACCAATTGAGTCCTCAAGATGTTGATCAAGTGATATTGAGCCAAGATATTTCAAATTCATCTCTTTAATTTGATTTTTAACAAAGGATGATTTTGTCATTACCATGTTTTCTAATACACCCGTAATAGGGATCTTTAGCTCTTTTAATATCTTAAGTAATTTACTTACTGCACCCATAGCAACCTTTGAAGGGGTTGTTACAACAAGGAATTCGCTTTTTTTAATAAGACGGATGACATCAAGAGTCTCATCTCCTGTGCCAGGTGGCATATCAATAATTAAATAATCTAGTGAGCCCCATTGTGTAATTGCTAAGAGCTCAATTATGATATTTGATATATCAACACCTCGGAAAGCTGATGGTTTGTCTTTAGTAAAATATACAATAGACATAAAATTTATACCATTGATATTTGGAGGGATGATGCCTTTGTCTTCTTCTGGAAAAACATCCTTTACGCCTAGAATTATGTGTGAAGAAGGCCCATATAAATCTAAATCCAGTAGTCCAACTTTATATCCTTTTTTTGATAGATTTAATGCTAGACTCGATGCTATAAGGCTCTTTCCTACGCCTCCTTTACCACTAGCAACAGAAATAATTCTTTTTATATTGCTCAGTCGTTTCTCAATGACACTTACTCTTGCTTCCATATTTTTACTTTTCTCCGGTTATTGATATAATAGATACGCCTCTACCTTTAGTAATTTCAAAATCTGGACTTTTACATTTTGGGCATCTAGTATGAACAAAAGCTACCTCGGGAATGAAATGTACTGCTTCAGCTTCATCATTATTCAATTTTTTCTTGATATCGCTAAAGCTCCATTTATGCTCACAGTTTCTACATTGAAGAGTACTTTTTTCAGTTTCAATGGTTGTCTTTACACCTTTTAACTTATCACCTTGTAATTTTATGATTTCTCCAAGAGCAAATTTAAAAATATCATGTTCTATCTGTTGCAATTCTCCAATAGCGATTTTAATATTTTTAATTTTTTTGAGTTTTTCTTTTTCAGCTGCTTCAACTGCTGTTGTCAGGATCGATTCGGCAAGTGCCCATTCGTGCATATAAAAACAACGTACCTAGATTTATCGTTTAAACGTTGCTGTAGAAAAATAAAAAAAGCATATGTTAATAACCATTTTAGAGTGAAAAATGAAATACAATAAAAAGAAACTGCTTAGTAAAAAAATTAAGCATATTGATATCAAAGCATTCAACAGCATACCATTAATTGAATCATTTGACAATATGTCTTTTCAATCACGGAATCTTGCTCGAGCTTGCAAAATCTATGACAAAATGATGAAGGATGCTAACTGTACGATAATATTATGTTTAACGGGTTCTTTGTTTAGTGCAGGTTTAAAAAAAATTGTTATTGATATGATTAACCATAATATGGTTGATATTATAGTTTCCAGTGGTGCAATAATTGTTGATCAAGATTTCTTTGAAGCGCTTGGCTTTAATCATTTTCAAGGAGAAATTCAAGTTGATGATAATGAATTAAGAAAGATAGGTATCAATAGGGTTTATGATACGTTTATCGATGAGGATGATCTTCGCATATGCGATAATACCATCAAAGAAATTGCTGATAACATGTCACCTGGAACATATTCTTCAAGAGAATTTATTAAAGAAATGGGTGTATACTTAGAAAAACATGCAAAGAATTCCGAGTCAGTGGTTCTGACGGGTTTTAAAAAACATGTACCTATTTTTTGTCCTGCATTTTCTGATTCAAGCGCTGGCTTTGGTTTGGTATTCCATCAAAAAGAACAAGAAAAAAACCATGTATCTATTGACTCAGTAAAAGACTTTAAAGAACTCACTGAGCTTAAAATAAAAGCAAAAGAAACAGGTTTGTTTATGGTTGGTGGAGGTGTTCCAAAAAATTTTGTACAAGATACAGTGGTTGCTGCTGGTATCCTTGGTATTGATACACCTATGCATAAATATGCGGTTCAACTTACAGTTGCAGATGAACGTGATGGCGCTCTTTCAGGTTCAACATTAAAAGAGGCGAACTCTTGGGGAAAAGTTGATCGAGGATATGAACAAATGGTGTTTTCAGAGGCGACAATAACATTTCCATTGCTTGCTAGTTATGCATATCATAAAGGCAGCTGGAAAAACCGAAAAGCAAAAAAATTGAATCAAATTTTCAAATAAATCCTCTTAGAAAATTATTATATAGCTGAGATTATCTATTCTATTCCTTATGAGCAAGGAATCAATTAACAAATTGGAACAATTAAAAAAAAATCTCAGAGAGATGAAAACTGTTGCAATTGCATATTCTGGAGGCGTAGATAGTACATTTTTAGTAAAGGTAGCTTTTGATGTCTTAGGGAAAAAAGCAGTAGCTGTTACTGCAACTTCATCAACTTATCCACAGAGAGAATTAGAGCAATCCAAACAATTTACAGAAAAACTTGGAATAAAACATATTATAATTAATTCAGAAGAAACTGAAATTGATAATTTTATAAAAAATCCAAGTGATAGATGTTATTATTGTAAGAAGGAATTATTTTCAAAAATAAGACAGATTGCAACTGAGAACGATCTTAATTATATCATAGATGGATCAAATATTAATGATGTTAATGACTACAGGCCTGGTAGAAAAGCATTGGAAGAATTAGGCATTGTTAGTCCACTGAGAGATGTGAAATTGTCGAAACAAGAAATCAGAGAATTATCAAAAAATTTGCATTTAGACACTTGGAATAAACCTGCTTTTGCATGTCTTGCATCTAGGTTTCCATATGGAGTTGAAATTACTAAATCACGACTTGAACAAATTGAAAAAGCAGAGATGTTTTTGCAGTCTTTAGG
>JAUWIE010000123.1 GCA_030605515.1 Thermoplasmatota archaeon | reverse complement strand
TTGATCGGCCACATACTGGGTATTCATACCATAGTCTACAATGCGGACAACTATCCTCGATATATCTTCTTCAGAAAGGGGCATGTTCCTGTATGCAATATCCGTTTTTAGATTTTGGCGAAATAATTTGCGGATTACACATGGTAAAATTTCATAACGTAAAAAACCCCATTCTTTACAACAATACTATTACTTGAAAAAAAATCGGTACATACAGTAACAAATAAATAAAAAGGAGGTTTTAGATTAAAATTTTATTAATAAATCTTGATATGCAATAAGTTTCTATATTCAATGCTTAATGTTTGTTTTTCATTTTGACATTATTCCACGACAACTTTATATATAATAATTGATAGAATGAGACATGCTATATATTATCAATATATGTAGTAGGTGGACGGAAAACATGGAAAATGAAAGGATATCGCAATATTATGAAAATAAAAAATCATCAAATGATGATAAACAAACATATAATAGAAAATTGAAATTAAAAAATTTTGAAGTAAAAAGTAAAGAGGAAATTCTTAAGTCAAGAAATAAAACAATAGAAGATATAGAACGTTTTATAGACCAAATACCAAAAACACAAAAAAAGACAAGTTTAAAAACAAATTATAATAAAAAGAAAAAAACCAATCAATATCATAACTATGACTACACAAAATCAATTGATGCTGACATGGAATATCAACTATTAAAAATGATATACTCGGATGAGATCATGGATGTAAAAACAGTAACAAACAAACTTGGTATTCCAATGGATGAGCTAGAATCCCTAGTGAATAAATTGATTAAACATGGCCTAGTAAAATATATTTCTGAGTATGAAGCAAAGATTACTGAAGAAGGTTTATATTATATTCAATCAAAAGAAAAATATCACAAATAATTAGTAGATTCTTAGTTTCGATTCAAAATACTCTTTTTAGGGTTAATATAAATGAAAACATTATTGTTTTCCCATCTTACATGAATTGCATATACCATGAATATTATCAAAGCAACTATTACAAACAAGTCTTCCACATAAACTGCATGTATGCATAGCATCTGGTTTTCCACAAATACTACATAAACCCATAAGATCCATATTTTATCTCTCCGGAATTGATATCAATTTTTTCTTTAATTCACCTAACGGTAGATTTGTGACAACAAGAGAAATGTTTTCACGTTCAGCAAGTTTTACCGCAAGGGAATCCACTGCTCCAGGTTGATGATAAACAACAACTGTGGGTTTAACAGGATGGACACGTACCGCGATCATAGGGCTCCTCCCGAATTGAATACAAGTGAATACTAATGCTCTATCAGTGTTCCAGCCATAAAGATGAGTATAATCAGAAGTGTTTATCGTCTTTATTGTTTTAATGCTATCAAGTAGTGTAAATCCTTTCACGTTTTTATTCATACCAATGTTATCGGAAGTTAAAACATTCCCATCAATATTTTTAATAAAAACATCAGCCGGAATGGAAAAGGGATATTCCATTATCTCAAGAATGCCTTCATCAGTATCAAACATTGATTTATACTGATGTAAAATATTACTCCCTTTATGTTTTTCATCAATTTCAATTAACGCTTTAATTATTTTTTTAACTGTTTGAATGCCAGGAGATTTCCGCCTACCTGATTCATAATCACTAATAACACTAGGAGAAATACCTAAGCAGCATGCAAGATCCGTCTGGGAAATATCAAATACATTTCGCCATTTACGGATAGTCTGACCTGGTTTAGGACTAAGGGTGATCTCCCCAGCGATTTTTTCAGATAATGCATTTTTAATGTTCATATTTTACTCTACTGGTTTAAACTTATAACCATAATGGCATGAGAGGTATTAAATTTATATAGTACCTCTACATTACAATTATGGTGGTAATGATATGGTAACCAGTACCAACGATGTCGATAGGTATATCGGCAATATGTTTAAAAGTTTTCGAAATAAAAAACATGCAGATGATATAAAAAATTATCTACTTATACGTAAAAGAATAGACAAAGTTAATCATTATACAATGCGGAATGATGTACAAAGTCTTTTAGCTCTTGATAGCTACATTAAAAACAATTCTTTTAAAGATGTCACTCAAGATGATATGTTAAAATTTGAAGGATATCTTGAAACTGATTATGTACCGCAGGGTAGAGCTAAAGTAAATTATACGAAAAAAGGTCTGCAGAAATCAACTATTGAACAATACATGTCACACATTAAACGGTTTTACAAATATCTTTTCAATCAAAAAGAATACATGAAAGGTAAGAAATTTCAACGTACCCTTTCTTATCCTGATAATGTAATATGGATTAGTACTTCTACTAATAATCATAGAGAGTTACCTCTTGATAAACTGATAGGTGAAGATGATCTTCTTAAATTGTTAAATGTTTGTGAAAACCGTAGGGACCAAGCGATGTTCAGTGCTGGTTTTTTTGATGCAGGTCTTCGTATCAGTGAATTAATATCACTTAATATCAACAGTGTTGGTTTCGATAAATTAGGGGGATATTTCATACTTCCTAAGAAAGGTGTTGACCTTAAAACTGGTACACGTAAAATACGGCTATTCCTTTTACCAAGTAGTACCCAATACGTTAAAGAATTTCTTAACACACACCCGTTTAAACAATATGATCATGCACCATTGTTTTATAGTAGAGATATGAAAACATACTTGAAAGTATTTGATAAAGTGAAAAATGAAACAGTTTCCCTCGATGATTTTGAAAAACTTCGTCTTAGTAGACCAGGCATAGAAGGAAAACTAAGACTTCATTGTAAAATGGCAGGTATAACTGATTTGACACCTCATATGCTACGTCACACCAGTGCCACCCTTTGTAGTAAAAAAGGTTTCAACGAAATGGAACTTAGAATAAGATACGGATGGAGTAGTACATCTAAGATGCCTAGTAGATATGTACACCTCGCATCTAAAGATCTTGATGATAAAATAAAGGTTATAACAGGATATGAAGAACCTGAAGAGGTTGAACCTAGTAAACTTATTAATATTGTTTGTTGGAATTGTAACGAGGATAACGTACCTACAAACAAGTTCTGTGGAAAATGCGGATCCAATCTTAAACCAACTAAGGAAGAAATAACACCAACTGCAGTAGATACAGGTATAGCTACACAGGATATGTTAAAAGATCCACAATTCCGAGAATATTTCAACGACATGCTAGCAACAACATGGGAACAATACAAAGAAAAGAAAGGGAAACAATAAATAAAATAATATTATTTGATTACATATTTCTGATTCGATGTCTCATTGAAAGCTCTATATATCTTTTATCATTTCTAACTTCAGAAATATCAATACCTTTTTCTTTATACTCTTTCATCAATTTCTCAAATTCTCTCATTTCATCCCCCCATTGTTTTAATCCAAGATTTCTAGTCCTATCAATAAATCGTAAAATTTCCTTTACAATTCGATCATTTTTCCCAAGAGCTTTTTTTCTTTTCTGGAAAATTTCAAAGAGTATTTCTCTACACTCTGAAGGGTTTTCGGTGATATAGAGAGTAATAACCCACTCTATTGAATATTTAAAAAGATTATACTCGTTGGTCTTTGATTCGGGTGTGTCTTTTGATATAATTCGGGCTTTTCGGGTGTTTTTAAAACAAAAAGATTCGAGAGATGAGAGGTTTTTTTCTAAAGATGATGTTAGAAAATTTGCTAGAGATTATGGCATTCCTCTAAATTATTAAATGTACTTGCGACTGTCTATAGATATAATTTCCGTTTTTTCCGTGTTTTTAAAACAAAAAGATTCGAGAGATGAGAGGTTTTTTTCTAAAGATGATGTTAGAAAATTTGCTAGAGATCAAGGCATTCCTCTAAATTATTAAATGTACTTGCGACTGACTATAGATATAATTTGCGGAATTTGCGAGTTTTTATTTTCAAAAGATTCGAGAGATGAGAGTATTTCTTCTAATACTGATGTTAAACGTAAAGCAATGGAGATGGACGTTCTTTAATTTGAGGGTGTCTTTAGATATAATTTGGGCTTTTTTGGACTTTTTAAAACAAAAAGATTCGAGAGATGAGAGTATTTCTTCTAATACTGATGTTAAACGTAAAGCAATTGAAATGGGTAAACTATAATGTTGCAAATGTTCTCCTTATAATGTTGCAAATGTTGTAGTTTTAAATCTCAAAAGATACGAGAGAGAGAGTATTATCATAATATTGACTTCGAACTTCATTTTTTCAAATAGAGATTAATAAACAGTTATAACGGGTTAATTATTACAAAAACCATCCTTTCAGTGTACAAGTAACTCTCTTGTGTATATGGCAAAAAAGTATTATAAAGTAACTTTCTATAAATATTTATTTGATAATGACAAAAAAGAAACAAATAATGAGTACAAAAGATCAGACTATGTTCCTAGTTGGAATAATTTTGGCAGCTTTATTTGGAATTCTCGGAAATGTATTTGTAACAAGTTATTATAGGTTCATTGATAGCCCTAATTTTTGGACAAAAATTGATTTTTTTACAATGCTTTTGATTATCGTTATTCTTTTTGTTTTATTTTCAATTATGATTAACCATAGATTTGAAAAAACAAGTTAAGATGAAATATGAGAATGGTAGATGGTGGTGGCACGATTTACGAGATTGGATCAGAAAAATTAAATAAATCTTAAAGGATTTGAAAATGAAGAGGAAAAATCAATATGAGCTATGGATTCATAGATTCGGCTTTTTTAATGAATGTAGTCAGTGGCTTTACTTTACATGATGCTAATGAAGAATGGGGCAATTGGGAATGGGAAAGCCTAACACAACTAACACAAGCACTGATTCATCATCATTATCTCAAAATAGCACCAAGTCCATCTCCATCAAGTTTAGGAATAACAGAAGTAACATATGATCCATTATATTCATATTATGATTTAGCTTGTAAAAAGCTTGCAGGAATTGAGGAAAATCCCCAGATAGATCCTACGCAAAAGAATATTGCCAAACAGGAATTTAGAAAATGGTTTAATAACAATACTGACGAAGCGATTAATGCTATAAATGAAGCTAAGAAAGAAGAGGGGTATAATCATTGGGAAAAATGGACTATCCCACATGCTTGGGTTGATCACTCATATCGTTTACAAGGCCTTTTTGATATTGAAATGATCAGAGAATTATCTTTTGTTCTTCAAATTCCGCAGAAGAATTTGAAAAAACTATGGAAAAAGACTGCAGATATACATCAAGTTAAAATGTGGTCAAAAGGGAAAAATCTCGATAATGATTTTGACTTAGCAAAGGATGCGTTTATTGCATCAGCTATCCTACGTGGTAAATATCACCATATTATCGCTACTTTAGAAGGATGGGATATTATGCCTCACCCAATGAGACAACATTTCATGATACCGTTTTCAAAAGGGGATAAATATGAGATCTCTTGGATAGCAGAATATTTTTCTCATATTATTTTTAATAGTGCTATGACGGAACAAAAACCTCAAGACAGAATTTTACATTGGACTAAAAACATCCAAAGAGCACAAGAAGCTTATTTTGGTAAGGAAATAAACGAGTTGGATAATCTAGAATTTAATGAAAGCGAAGGATTTGAACAAGCTCAAATTACTGCTAAAAAAATAAATATTAAATTTTATTCTCATCTCCTTGAGGAACAAATTGATGCGGCATTAAGATCAGGGATTTTATTAACTACAGGGGTGACTGGAATATACTTTCTGGATGTACCTTGGTCTTTAATTCCCATAGTAATCGGAGGAATTGCTGATATTATTAAAGAGAAGAAAAAACCTAGTAGAAAAATTGCTCAAACCTTAACATCCACTAAAAAAAATTTATGTGACTTAGCAACGTCCAAGCCAGGTCTCATTGTAAAAAGATGGAAATATTAATTGTAAGATTTGAAAAAAAAGAAGAAAACAAATGACCTTGGTTTTAACCAACATATCTAAATTTGGTATTGCAATGGCTGCTGATTCAGAGGCCCTATTGGATTAATCAACAAGGACATTAACAATCAATAGAACGTATCAATAACTAAGCATAAGTAGATAATATTGGCTTAAAGAATGAAGGTGGAGAAATAATGGAAGAAAAAAAAGAGATAAGAGTTTTAGTTCAGCCCTATGCCATTCTGTATAAATGATAGTTCTTCCTGTTCTATGAAAATAAAAAGTTTCGTTAGCTCTGTAAGTATTTGTTGTTTTTGTATGGGAGTGGAAAAAGAGCAATTAAATAAATTAAATAACAAATAATATTATAAACTTGATAATAATATTCTTTTTATATGGAAAAACATAAAGAATCAAAAAAACCAACTTTCATAAGATATACAATTATTCATTTAACTGTTATCACTATGGTTATCTCATTTTTAATTTTTAATACAATTACTAGATGTATACCTGATATTAATAGACTTTTAGTTTCAATATTATTTTCTTTAATTGCATTACTCTTCCTTAGATTTAGAAGTTGGCAGGAATTTGTACATATTATTAGACCAAAACTAACAATAAAAATGTATTCTAAAGAGGTGGAAAATGCTTGGGAATATGTAAAAAATGCTGATGAGCGTTATCAACAAAGAGTTAATTATCTATTAGTTGCAGAATCAATGTTACTATTCTCATTTGTTACGATTCATACAATAAAAAATATTTGTGATCAACAGAATAATGTTTCATCGGCAATTGCGATCATTGGAATACTAATTACTTTGTCTTGGTTTTTTGTCAATTTGAGATTAGGATGGCAGGTAACAACTATCCAAAAAAAATATTTACTAAAACATGAGCCAGTTTATTGGGATTTTACAAAATCAGTTCAACCTCAACCAACAGCAGTATTATTTTTATCAAATGTTATTCCTAGTTCAATATTTTTGTTATGGATTTATTTATTTTATTTCTCAATTAATACAAATAGTTATGATTTTCTTATTAACATTCTGCCTTTTTATATACTATTAATTACTGGATTGAAACTATTAATCGAGGGCTATCTTCCAGATAGAAATACCGAAATGCCGGCTGTTAGTATTAATATAACATTGCCTGAAGAGACATTTGATAAACTTAAAGAGATATGCAAGGATGAAGATCGCACTTGTTCAAATTTCATTAAAAGACTTATTGAGTCATATAAAAAAGACTGAAATTGTATTTTTATTTCGATTTTACACAGTAAATGCATAGGCTTAACAGTATAACATGTTTTAGTTAATGATAATGTATAAGACCAATATTAAAACGTCTCAGACCTTTTTAAAATGAATCATAAATAAAAATATATGGCTATGAAACCAATTGTGTTCTACCTGTGAAAAACAGTTATAAAAGAATAAAAAAATTTGCATTATTCAATTTCGGTCAAGATGCTTCAACGATCTTAAAGATAAATAGATTCCCACTATTATCATCTCAAATTCTATTTTTAAATGGTTATAAAAAGAAGATACTATTGGCATTTTTAACAGAATTGGAAAAAAGGGAATTAGTATATGAATCAAAAAAGTTTGCCAAATTAATGAATAGAATAGAGGATGAATATAAAGATACTATACCAAATTATAGTAATCATTTTGATTTTGATACTTTATTCCACCGAGTTACATATATTGATTATCTAAAAATCGTTATAACTTTTCTTTTACCAATAATTACTACAATTGCCAATTTATATTTTAATATGATGCTATGAAAAAAACAATTGTCTGATGATTAATCAGTTAGAAAATCGACTATTTCTATTACCCAATCTGTGAAATTTTTACCATGTTTATTCATCATTGGTCCTTGTCTATTAATTGCATAGCTATGATGAAAAAAATTCTTTACTTGAATATCATTTCTATTTAGTTCTTTGATTGCTTTTTCAACATTTTTTTTTGCTGGTTTCCCAAACGTGAGTATCTTCTTCGGATTTACTTCTTTAATCTCTTGTTTTAAGAAGGGATAACAATTCTTTTGAACTATACTCTTTGGTTTATTGTTTTCAGTTGTACAGCATTTCACGCAATTTGTGGTATAGATGTCTCTATCGAAATCATGCCCTCCTAACTGTGCAATCCATCGAAGAATAGCACCCCCTCCAGCACAAGAAATACCAGTTCTAGTTATTCCTCTAAATTTCTCGTTCTTTAATGATTTACTAACTCCAGGATTCTGTAGAACAAACATAACATCTTTTTTATGTTCTCCCGTACCCCAAAGTGTCCGATTAATCTCTTGACATGGATGATAAACCATTTTTCCACAAACTGAACAATTCTCTGAACGAAGGGCCTCAAATTTCACCTGTTCGGGAATATCTATTTGTTGAGCTACATAATCATAGATTTGTTTAGGTAGTGGATAGTCTTTCACTATCTTTTCAACATCTTCTCTTAATTCATTAATATCGATCATTTCGTCACAAAAATAGGATACTTGGAGTTTTTATAATATTAACGAATTTTTAGTTTCATTCCAAAAATAATTGTCTAAATCATAAAGTTACTCGAAATTCTACCATTAATAAAAAACGTAGTATCGGGATTTTTCCCTGACAAAATATTTAAGTTTACAGAACATTTTATTTTTAATGGAGCGAGATGTTAAATTAAAATCAAGAAGATTCATGTCATTTATAATTATCATTTTGTTCGTAATGGTTATTTTCTCAATTATATCTAAAGCAGAAGTTATTGGAAGCTATACAATAAAGGAAAAATTTAGTATTTATAACTATACAGAAATAATTGAAATAGGTGAAAATAAAAATGGAAAGATTTGGGTTATTGTCCCTATAAAATTTGAGGATTTGAATTATTCTTTTGATTATAAATTTGAGTTCTATCTTAATTATAAACCAAATTTTACCATCAGTGACATAATTGTATATCCACAGAATAATCTTGAAGGTGATGAAGAACAAAGTAAATATTTATCATATGAAATTACGGAAACAAGTTTTATCCGTTCAATAGATGAAACACATCATACAGCAAAAACACTTTCGATAACAATACCTTCCAATGTCACGAATAAATATAAGAAATATAGTTTTGCTTTTAGTTACGAAGTGAAGGATATTGTAAAATTGATTAGTAACTTCGATGAGCCCATTGACAGGTATCAAATAGATTCTCATTATATTAATGTTGAAAATATAGTTGATGGAAATATTCATTTATTTATAATCCTTCCTTTAAATGCAGATATTCCTAATATAAATTATTTTGATTCAATCGGGATTGAAGCAAACCAGAATTTAATAAATAAAATAGAATTGGATTATGTTACTCTAAACGGAACAAATCATAATGATCTTAGATTGCCAATAGATATTCAAGAATCGGAAAAAAACATTCTTTATAAAAATGAGACACCAGAAAGATATATAAATTTCCAATATCAATTTGCAAAATCTTGGTCTTTTTGGGCATTAGTATTATCGATAGTTGCGATTATTATATCGCCTATTATATCACTTACCGTCTTAGTCTATAAAAAAAGAAAAACAAAAGAGGATATACCTACAACAATGAATGTTAAATTTGTAAGAATAATTCTTGCAATAAGTTGCTTTCTTTTTCTTGGAACATCGTTGATTGTGCTGTTTTTAATTGGTGATGAATTTAGAGGATTAGCGTTATTTGGTTTAGGAATAGCTATCTATTCTGTTTTTCTTGCTGTTACATCGGGACGAATGATGGGATTTATTGGAAGAAGTAACTTCATGAGAATTGATGGTAATCTAAAATCAATTACATTTCAAAGTCTTGGCCGATGTATAGAAAAACGTGATAGAATGTTTGTTATTCTTTCATGGAGAACGAACCTAATCGAAGCAGAAAAAATAAAAAATTTTGCAAATGACGATGAGAGAGATAGCTTGGCTTATCCTTTTACAACTGTGATGAAAGAAATTCCTTGGAATGATAACAGATTAACTCAAAAAAACTGTGTAAGTAACTCTGAAGTAAATTGGATAATAGATATTTATAGGTCAATAAGGCATTTGAATCCAAAAGAAAGAACTTTAGATGAATTACAAAGTCTTTTTTATGATTATATCGCTCCAATTAACGAAGGTGAAAATTCCGATCAATTACTTGACATAGTACAAAAAATAGTACAACAAAATCCAAATGAATTATTCCAAAGATTTCAAAGGATTGAATAAGAATGAATGAGACAGATATAACTAATTATTTATCTAATCCAAATACAACTGCTTTAAATGGATTTCTTTTTAGAATAAATTATTCTCACTTAAATACAACAGTTTCAAGTGAAATATTGCCAGAAGAGATAACAAAAATTAATTCACAATATAATCCAATATATTTTAATTTATTATTGAAAATTTCACATTTATTAGGAACAACCTCAAATCTTAAGACATTATTTATTGTTGATTATGAAGCAGTAAAGGAGATTTTCTTAAAAAAATTTGAAACAAAAATATTTAATTTTACTCCCACAGGTCAATTAATCATCTTAGCAAATACTTGTATTATTGATATAGATAAAATTGATGAATCCATTTTTGAAATTAAGATATTGTCCTTAGATAATTCAACCATTAGTAATCTAAAAAGTGAAGTAAATACTTTACATACCGCCCATAACTCAATTTTTACAGAACCTTCAGATACATCATGCACAAATACAAAAATCAACGAACTTTATATTCAACTCCTTTTAAACCTATTAATGGAAGATTATCACTCTTTTTCTAGCTGCTATTCTTTGTTCTCTGGATTAAATCAACAAATTAAAAATATACTATTCGGTTTAATAAAAAAAAGCAACCATTCTCTTCATCTTAACGAAGATTCTCTTTATATTGGTACAATAGCTCTTATCTCTTTGCTTACCGAAAATAGATTAGCCTATATCTATGAAATAGAAAATGGCTCATATAATGATGATAAAACATTAGGTGGATTAATTCAAGATTTAAATAACCAAGGATATCTTAGTGGAATTCATACTCCTTTGAATAATTTTAAGATTATAAGAAATAACTTAATCCATTATCATAGAAGAACATTTAATTTATACAATTCATTTATTGAGAGTATAAAATACTTGGGACAATTTTTGATTTGGTGTAAGAACAATGGGAGACTATAATTCAGAACAAATTCAAAAACAAATCAAACAAATAATGGATGCTGAATATGAACTAATGTATCCATATGATTTAGAAAAATCACTTGGTGAGTTAGGAAATAAAGCACGAGAAAATAAGGATGAAGATGTTTTTACTGAAATATTATGGGAATTTGATTTATTAAATAGAACTTTTGGACATGTTGTTAATCATGACGGAGAAGAAGTAAAGGAAATAAGTAATAAATGGAAATATATTCTAGATGAAGGAGGAATCAAATCTTTATCAAATCCTCCATTTTGCGAATGGCAAAAAAAAGCAGTGGCTTATTACAAAAAAAGATACGGAGAAACTGAAAGTAGTCTTTCTAAAGCCAGATATTCTTTTGTGATAATGGTTTTTTCTTCAGGAAAAGATAGAATCGAATGGTTTAAAAAATCAGTGAAAGAATGGTTAAAAACAGCAGAAAGATATGTTGCTGATGGAGTATATAATCAGAAATATTATGAGATCCCACCTTTTGCATATGAATTTGCCTTAAAAATGAGCTGTTCATTTGGTCAAAAGAATATCGCAAAAACCGTTTTAGTTTCTTTACATAAAAGTATAATTGACATTTTAGAATCCAGAGAAAAAAGATGGTATCTGGAATTCATAGAAGTTGAATCAAAATATATAAATCAATTTGATAACACAACAGAGATAAAAAAAGAAAGCACAAGTAGAATTAAATTAATAATAAAAACATTAGAAGAAGATTTTAAGCAAAGTACAGATAAACAGAAAAGCAACCATCTTTTAAGAAAGCATATTCAGATTTTATTACATTATAATACTGAAGATGAATATTTTTTAAATGAAAAGATTGCTGAATCTTATATAAAGGAAGCAGAAGCTAGAGAAGAACCATTGGTAAAATCCGCCTTTTATAATGATGCAATTAAAAAATATAAATCCATGCAAAGCTCATATCCGGTTAAAAAAGAAACAATCGAGAAAAGAATTCAAGACCTGATTCTTAAAATAAAAGAAGTTAGTTCTAAGGTAAAATACAAGGAATTTCAGACAAAGTTTGAGATAAAAAAAGAGCAAATTGACCAATATCTATCACAACTTAAATCTAAAGGTGGAGATATATATGATACATTTTTAGATGATTCAGATTTGTTTCCCAAATATGATGAAACATACAAAATGACAGTTGAACAAAAGAAACAATATCCTTTACAATTTATAATTCCTGTTACGATTTATAATGCTGAAGAACCAGTTATGAAGATTGTTAATGAAGAACAGATTTTTGATTATAAAGTGAGAAGTAATATTCTATTGGGGTTGAAAATAGGTGAGATTATGTGTAAAATTACATTCGAATCATTGAATAGAGAATTCTGTTCTGTCGTTCCCGATAAGATAGACGATTTAATTAATCAAAAAGAATTAATGAACATTAAGCCTACACTTACAAAAGGATTTAATTATATTTTTGGAAAACAAATTGATTATATCGCAGGTTTACACATTCTTACCCCATATATTGAAGAAATACTGAGATTAATTATTAAAAAAGCAGGTAAGGTTGACGTAATATTAGAGCAACATAAAACTAAATTTTTTAGAGGAATTGAATTAGGCGGCTTATTAATTGATAAAAATGTTGAGAAATTAATTGGATTAGACTTTCAAAAATCTTTAAAAGTTCTACTTATTGATAATGATCAGACTAATCTAAGAAACGAGTTATTGCATGGAAGACTTTCTTCAAACAAAATAAAAAAAGAAGAAACGATATTTGTTGCATATTGTTTACTTAAATTAATAAAAATATTGAAGGATTTAAAGATAATTTCTAAAAAATAATAACTTCGTTTAAATTATAAGTTTCTAATGTAATTTACTCATTTTATGCAATTACGTCTATTTAGTTCCGATTCAGTATAGATTCTTGACATTTCTATGAAACCTTTGATGAAATTTTCTAATAACTCATCGGTTTTATCAGGGTTATCAAAATCATCAATATATCTATCAATAGAATTTACGACATCGAGGAATAATCTGTTTGGTGAAATCGGAATTGTAACATTATTGCTTTCCACATTAATGTTAAGGTGAACAGGGCAATTATACCAATAATAAATCTTTTCAAATATTCAACCTCATAAGGATTATGTACCTTCTACAATTATTCCACATATAAATCTCTCTGTTAATATGCCATAAAATTTTTCATCAGGCATATAAATTCCGTCATTCATACCTCTGTATTTCATATATAAAAGTACTGAACCATATATGTTACTCGTGTACCAAATACTTCTCCCCCATAATACGTTAAAGGATGTATATTCAATTGTATTATTGTCACCTAAATCAATAATTTCTGTTTTTAAATCAGATATTACACCAATTATAAATCTAATAACAAAAGAATCAGTAACTTTATCATTGGTACAATCTGTATCTTCAATGTTATTTAATTGTATTATTTTACCATTTACAACTGAGGTAATTGTCCCTTGAAGTAAAACTAGCAAAATTAGAAATGTTATCAATTTCTTCATAATTCAACCCCACAATTATATAGAAGTCCCCATATTTAAGCCTTATCTGTTATGGAAGATAAGGTAAGAACTTTATTTTTGAATTGACTTATTTTATTTCTGCTTGGGTTTAATACCCCGGAGCTCTGCTCCGGTTAGTTTTTATTGTCTAATTTCATCAATATTTTTTAATGGAAGTAAAATATGCTTCACATTGTAGCTATCGTATTCGATATCATATGGTATTTGTTCTG
>JAUWIE010000010.1 GCA_030605515.1 Thermoplasmatota archaeon | reverse complement strand
GGATAGGTCTTCCTTTTCCTTTCTTTTTAAGATCGCGTTTTGAAACCCATCCTTTGGTTTGCAGCTCTTGCATTGCTACACTTACTTCTGGTTGTCTGAGTCTTGTTGATTGTTCGATTTCAACTGAGCGACATTCGTCGACCTGTGAAACGTACATTAGTGTCTTTGCTAGGTTTTTTGGCATACCTAGCTCAGTAAACAATCGTATTGTCTTTCCATCATTCTGGTTAAACTTGTATATTTTTTTCTTATTCATACCATTCATCTTCTTGTATTATTATATTTTCGTGTTTATATATACACAATTACTTTATAAATTTTTCGTTTGATAATTATAAAAATAACACAATTAAAAATTTTTAAAAATTGTTTATTCTAAGAAACCAAGAGCCTCTTCAATTCTACCCATTTCAATACCCGTGGTAAGATTACCAATAATTGCACCATTCGTATTTGCTACAAGACCACTACCAATCAAAGGCACTCCATGATTAACCGTTCCAATCATAACGCCGACATCAAAAACCTTCTCAAGTAAAATCTTCTCCTCATCAGAAACCTTCGGATGACAAAGCAAACCCTTATTAGTTACAACAGCAGCCATACCAACAGTGTTCAAAGAACCAATAGTGCCCCTTACAGCTGGAACACCTAACACCTCTTCAATCTCCTTAATAGCATCTTTCTTTATATCAGGATGAACCAACGCGCCTTTATCATTTACAAGAATATCATTACCAGCAGCATTAAACTTATCCTTAATAACACAAACATCAAAACCTTGACCCTTTATTTTATTAAGACTATCAATATCAGCAAAATCAGTAACAACAGCACCATTTGAATTAATAGCAAGCAACGAACCAATAATACTAGCATCAGCGATATTTAATTCTACAAGCTTAACATCAAGAGCATCAACAATCTTTCTCTTTATCTTCTTAGTTAACCCCTTTTGTAAAAAAGCAATATCATCATTTGCTTTACAACAAACCCCTACATTTGGATTTTCATTAAAACTCAATAATTGGAATTTGGATTTTTCATCAGTCATCTTAGGTTTCATAATACGCCCCAAAAGTTATATATTTATATATTTTTTTATGTATATCCTCTTGTAGAGATGGAAAGATTTGTGAAATTGACAGATCAAATGTCATAACGATTCCGAAACAAGTATATGATTTATATATCTGTTTCTAAACAGGTTTACCATGCTTTTTTGTGTAAAAAACACCATTTTTCTACCTCCTTTTCGAAATTATAATTATGATACACAAGATGATAATTAAACTACAAAACGCAAAAGCCTCACTACTAACTGTTTGTAATTGTCCCAACCCTTTTATTATGAAACTATTAATCATCACCCTAATATTCGGGTCAAACAGATACAGAAAACACATTACCGCTGTAGTAAGAGCAATTAACAAACCACCATCCACATAACCATAACTAGCCTTTGAATTAAAAGAAGAAGGAGGTTGTTCTGGTGTTGCAGGAGTTTGTTTTGGCTCTACGTCTCTTTGTATTGATATCCCTTTAAATGGTTTAGAAACCGTCTTTCGCCTTTCTTTTTGTTTCTGAAAGTAATCACGCATATGCCGCTGCATCTCCTCAACCGTTACACATTCCTTCATGATGCCACATCCTCCACATTATCCCTTGTAGTAAATGAATACCAAAAATGCACTACATCACACAAGGATATCACGCCTTGGAAAAACCATTGATTTTTGCCTTGAGCATTATGATGGCGTTATTAGCTTCAGCTTGAGTGTTAATCCGTATGGTTTTCCAATTTTCATTGAAAGGTGGAAATATACTCATTGCAACATGGTTCTTCCTATCAGCAATCCAGGCACAAATCCGACCTTGCTTACCATTGGTTTTTATGATATGTTCATATCCATCCCATCTTGATGTTGTTTCGAGTTGGGTGTTGATTTGCTCTATGAATTGTTCAGCTGTGATTTCCTTTTTAGGGTTAGGTTTTTTCTTTTCTTCAGCTTTAGCTATTTCCGTCTCAAGCTTTTTACTTGGTGGATTTTCTTTTAATAATTCTTCTGCGGTTTTCTTTACTGGCTTTAGTTTACCTTTTTCATCAAAAATGTTCTTCTTTTTTTCTGATTCCATTTCAATTATCACCGCATGTAAAAATAAGGTAATTCTGATTTAACTGGTGACCACAAATATATATGTTTAAATATATGAGATTAAGTTCTTTCAAAATTTATTCTTATTAGTCAAAGGGGTACTCATAGCTGAAAGATGCTTTTAATGCATGACCTAATAAAAAGAATCCTGAACCTTTCCATATTTTTATTCCAGAAAATCCAGTTGCTCCAGTGCAATAAATCCGTTTCCTAAATCCACTAGTCCCTTCATTAGGTTTAATATCCCCATAGAAACTTCCTTCCCACGCCATAACACCGTTTGTTCCCTGTGTCCATATCCATCCACTACAAGGATGATATTCAATTTTTGGTTCAGGTGGACCCATTTTTGACCATTGAAAATATTTTTCACCAAAAAAAACATGATTGAGTAAAGTAAAAGGCATTATATTTCGAATAAGCATATGTAATAATATTACCACGATTATTGGTAATCCTATACCTAAAACAAATAAGGTACCAATCGTACCATTTATACCATTAGGTAATACAGTCTCAAAGAAATTGAAAATTGCCTGTAAAGCACCTGCTATTGCAGCATCAATCAAAGGAACTTTTCCACCAAAACTTGTATAATCTTGTGTATCCCCTGCAAAAAGACAATTTGAATTACTATTTTCGGAATCATCAAAGAGTTTGTTCCTAATGTGGGTGATATCCCCTATCTTGTTATATCCGCCATCTATTAATTTTTGAACTTCTTTGACACTCATATCACCAAGTAAACCATACTGGTCTAACTCCACTATTGTATCATTGAAAATCTCAACTGTTTCCACCCTTGAATTAGAGTGGTCCAACTTATTTTTAATATCACTAATGAGATTATCTAGTTCAATTGATTCTTCATTTGTAAGTTTGATTGTATGTTCTTCACCCTTCTTTGTTCCAATTATTTTACTTGTAATCTCAACAAAATCAGTTTCAGCTTGGATATTATCTACATTTGCAGTGATACTTGGTGCAAATGCAATACCAAGGAATAATACAACAACTCCTAATGCAAGACCTTTCTTAAGCATGTTGTAGATGCCTCCTTTCTATAATTCTATAAAGATGACCTATATATAAATGTTTTATTACCATGGCGGATTGCAACAATCGCCTGGCGGTGGACCACCTTGAAACATGTAATCAACAAGGTAAACTAGGTCTGCGATATCAGGACCTACGCCATTAGCATCTATATCTGCCTGACACATGATTGGTGGAGCAGGTCCATCCTGGAAGATGTAATCTACTAAATAGACTAAATCAGCGATATCAGGACCATTGCCATTGCTATCAATATCAGCACATTCAACAATAAATAATGTACCATCTATAAGCTCAGGATAATGAACAATTGAAAATTCATCTACGTATGTACAATCAATAGGTGGGTCTCCTCCAAAATTATCTAAATTTAAAATTGTTACTCCTGATTCTGCGTCTTCAAAAATGTCAATATGTAAAGTTGCTAATAATCCTGAACCTGGAGGTATATAGTTTCCTGGAAACCATGCACAACCTATAGCTAACAGACCAGGTTCTATGATAATCCACTCAGCAATTGGAGGTGGATGCATCCAAAAGACAGATATGTCTTCAATTACAGCAGGGTCAAACTGCAAACCAATACCAAATCCAGATATAATAAAAGACCAAGAACCTTGTACATAACACCTAACATGAGATTCACCTGGTTCAACAGTCATATTATCAATCCACATGGAACAATCACTTGAATCTGTAAATTGAGGATTACTCACTAATACTCTGTCGATTCTTTTTTCAATTGGAACTTGCGAAGAAAAACCATGAATACTACTCAGCCCTATAAATAAAATAAATACAATAACCATAACTCCAACTTTTAGCAGGATTTCTTTACCCATTCTGTTTTACCCCCAAATATAACTCAATACTCGTTAAATTATAAAACCTTTTGTATCAAATACAATTATTTAAGGAACTTATCACAATAGAAATTTGTTTAGATTAATAATTCATTGGTTCGAGGAGTATAATTAATATCATCATTGGAATAAAAACAAGAAAAAATCCAATTATTAACGCTAAAGTAACTCTCCAATTGGGATTATCAAAATCTGGGTTAAGCAATTCGAGAACCCCGATGAATAAAATACCACCTGTAATAAAATAAGCAGAAAAGAAAAATAATAGGATTAACCATAAGCGAAATATAATATCCCCATCATCCTCATTTTTTAACAGTTTCTTAAAAACATTTAATCTATTCTGATAATATTTTAATTTCATTTTAATACTGGACACATTATTATCATTGACCTTTCCACTGGATTTAAATCTCTCCTTCAATTCATCAATATCAATATCTTTGAGTCTATTCCTTAATTCCTCAATATCTATATCCTTTAATCTATTCAATAGTCGTGTCTTATAAAACTCTCTAACTTGATTGCTTTCTAATGCAGGTATAGATGGCACTAATAGGAGCAGGGATACTGCCAGGATGCACCCGAGGATGATTTTTCTATTCATATTCTATTCTAATCACGGAAACCAAGGGATGTCTTGTATGTAATCAATAATAAACCAAATAGGAAGCCCTAATCCCCAAAAAAGATATATTGCTAAAATTATCTTAAACACCGCCATTGAAGAAATTGTCATAAATATGGATAATAATACATTTAACAAATATCCAGGATTCCAATCCTTATCTTTTAACTTATCCATATCCATACCTCTTAATTCTTCTATTAGTTCTGACTTGTTCATCTCTAATACTTGATTAACTTCTATAGCAGGTATAGAAGGGACTAACATCAACATTACAAACGCAAACAGACTTCCTATGAGTATTGTTTTCTTATTCATATTATACACTTCCAACCAATATTAGAATTCAGTAAAAAAACCTAAAGAAAAACCAACATACAGAATGAAACCTAATAAATTGAGTAATAATTCAAAGAAAAAAATATTATGGTATTTATCAATTAAATCGTTTACATATCCAATTAATGTCAAAAGGATAGTTGGAACCCAAGTATTACCGAGTTTACCATTCAAACCATCATCATTAATTTCCTCAATCTTATCCTTTAACTCGTCAATATCCATACTTCTTAGTTCTTTTAAAATACGTACTCTATTTGATTGAATAATCTGATTACTTTCAACAGCAGGAATACAAGGAACAGTCAAAAGTAATACAAACGAAAGGATACAACCAACCAATACCAACCTTTTCATTACAACCCCATAAATCTATGGAAGTTCTGTTATTTAAGTTTTTATCTGGTGATATTCTCCTGATTTTTCGCAACATATGCACTCCATAAGGCAAAAATACATATCATCACGAATTAAATATTATAAACCTGGAAAAAACTTGAGAAAGGTGGTAAGGTGAAATATCGTTCAAAAGTAAAATGTGATTCTTGCGATAAAACTTGGACTACCAACAAGAGGAACAACTACAACCCACCAGTGAATAAAAAAAAAAAGATATCTCCTCTTGATTCATCTCTATATTTCTGGTGAAAACATAAAAAAGAAGAAAGAGGAGAGAAAGTATGTTGTTTTGTTATCTTCTCTCTTTACCAAGGACAACATGGCTCAACAGGTGGTGGTCCACCCTGAAACATGTAATCCACAAGATATACAAGATCAGCTATGTCGATGGCGCCATCGGCGTTCATATCTGCCTGACACATGATTGGTGGTTCAGGTCCGCCAGTAAACATATAATCTACAAGATATACTAGATCTGCAATGTCTATAGCTCCATCTGCATCATTGACATCACCACAATCGTATTCATCGCTAGGTACTGTTATTGTTCCGTCTGTAAGATCTGGGTATAATGCTGTACAGTTTTCGTCTGCATATGAACATTCGACTGGTGGATATCCTCCAAATAATCCAAGATCCATAAGGTAATCGCCTGGTGCTGTATCTCCTGAAACATCAAATATTATTTTTGCAAGAACTCCTGATCCAGCTTCCATATAATTACCTGGGAACCATGCTACTCCTATTGAGAGTTGTCCAGGGCGCTGCTCATGGTATTCTTGGATAAAAGCACCATCAGCAATTGTACCTGTAAAGTTTACGTCTACAACTGTAAATCCAGTCGAGTTAAAATGTAACCCTATGCTGAATCCCGAGATTGTTCGATCCCATGCACCAATGACAGGAATAACGACTCCGGTATCACCTGCATCTACTGTTTGATCGTCAATACTCATTGTAAAATTCAAGTTCACATTTTTTTGTCCATCGCTTTCACCATCACAACAGCCCGGTACTGGTGCTGCTCCACCACCGTATAAGTATACTAATAGGTATGTTAGGTCTGCGATATTAACGCAACCATCACCATTCGCATCACCTGAACATAACGGTATAGGCTCTGGTCCACTAGCATAAAGATATGCTATTATGTAAGTTAAATCAGAGTGGTCAACTTTTCCATTTCCATTGGCATCACCACATATAGTTTGTTCATCATTGCTCATTGTGGTTGCTTGCGTTATTCCTGACAGTATAAGTGTCAGACTTATGCAGATTAAGAATATTTTCTGCACATTTTTTATTTTTCTTATTTGTTTCATATTTATTCACTTCGTAATATACTAAAAATTTTATTATTTAAATGTTTTTAGTGAAAAGTTGTACAAAATTAGAAATTATTTATAAAAAAATATTAAAATAGACAAGATTTACGGATTTTATATTATATATCTACTATTTCAAATTAAACAACAACTAATCACATACAACTCATATAAAGAAATGGTTCTTATTAATTTGATTCTTTCAAAACTTTATTTCTGCTTGGGTTTAATACCCCGGAGCTCTGCTCCGGTTAGTTTTTATTGTCTAATTTCATCAATATTTTTTAATGGAAGTAAAATATGCTTCACATTGTAGCTATCGTATTCGATATCATATGGTATTTGTTCTG
>JAUWIE010000080.1 GCA_030605515.1 Thermoplasmatota archaeon | reverse complement strand
AATATTTCAATTAAAATCAAACCCAGAATTAAACCAATGACCCCTAAAATCATTCCAATTATTCCAATTCTTGAATATTGTTCTAACATTTTCTCCTCACAAAACCCTATACCGATTTTTCCTTTTTGAATAGTCCCCATTCTTTCTCATGTTTTTACCTTAGCAACTACTGATTTCTTGTTGAAATTAAAAACCAACACAGTAAGACCAAAAGCCATAACAACAGTAGAAATAATTGAATTAACAGATAACAAAGTCATGGAAGAGTTCTGTATTAAGAAAGCGAGACCTGTTGCAAATGTTAAACCACCGATGAATTTTATGATGAAGTCCTCAATTTTTCGTTTACTCATAGGTAAAAATAAAATGTTAAGTGGTATATAATTTTATTGATTAATGATTGGTGGGAGTTTTAGATTAATACCAAAACAAGGAGAATGGTGATATTAAGGAGGTTTGTTATTATGAAGAACATTATCATCAATACAAAGATTGTAGTGGCATTTATCCAGTGCCCCAGAAAAGCATTTCTTCTTCTTTTTAGTAAAGACAAAGGAAAAAATCATCAATATATGCTTATTCTTGAAAAACAGAAGAGAATTAATCGGAAAAAGTATCTTGATTCTCTTAAAAGAGACAATAAGCGCATAAGTTTCTATAGGGCTAATGTTATTGACAGACCCAGTGATTTTCTAATCGAAGCGACACTCAAAACTCATGATTTTGAAGCTTATTGTGATGTTATAACAAAGGCATCAAGCAGCTCATCTTCTGGTAGGCAGCATTACGAACCAACAATTGTCATTGGAACATATACTATTACGAAAGAGCAGAAAATAGAGTTAGCGTTTGCTGGATATGTCCTGAGATACATACAGAAGATACTTCCTGCAGTTGGAAACATTGTTGATGTAAATAGCGATATTCATAGAGTAAAGCTTGATACTTACTATAAGAAACTCAGACCAATCATCAAAACTTTGAAAGAATGGATAGCAATATCCTATCCTGAACAACCGCCAGTTATTTTAAACCGTAATTGCCTCTCCTGTCAATTTCGAGATACATGTAGAAAAAAGGTTGAAGAAGATGACGATCTTAGTCTCTTGGATAGGATGACAGCAAAGCTTATTCCTAAATATCACAAGAAAGGAATCTTTACAGTCACTCAGCTCTCCTATCTGTTTAAACCAAGAAGAAAACGAAAGAGAACGAAAAATGCGAATTTACATTTTAAACCAGAGTTACAAGCTTTAGCGATAAGAACAGAAAAAATATACATTCAAGAACTTCCAGATATTCATAGACATCATGTAGAGCTATTTTTAGACATCGAAGGCGTTCCCGACCAAAATTTTCACTATTTGATTGGTTTAGTAGTATGCAAGGACAAGATAAATTCTTATCATTTCTATTGGGCAGACAGCATCCAGGATGAAGAACAAATCTGGAAGGTTTTTCTTAAAAAGATAAACGAATATCCCAATGCACCTATCTATCATTATGGTAGTTATGAGTCAAAAGCTATTGATAAATTGACAAAAAGTTACCAGACAAGTAATAAGATCAAAGAACGTTTGGTAAACATCAATCCATTCATCTATGGTAAAGTCTATTTTCCACTAAGATCGAATAATCTGAAAGAATTAGGTAAATTTGTTGGTGCATCTTGGACAGCCTCTAATGCATCTGGGCTTCAGAGTCTTGTTTGGCGGCATCAATGGGAAGAAACAAAGAATGAGAATTTCAAGAAGATGCTAATTACATATAACAAAGAGGACTGTAAAGCCCTACAGTTATTGACTGACTACCTTACCAAAATAAAAGAAACTGCCGATTCCCAGGAGAACATTGATTTTGCTAATAAGCCAAAACAAAACACAACGGAAAGAGGCGATAAGGTCCATAGAGAACTCGAACATATCCTTAAAACTGCACATGCCAACTATCATCAAAACCGAATAAGCATTCAGTCAAAAGAAAAATTTGACGAAATTGTTGAAAGAAAGAAACGTGGGGCGCCGAAAGGTCATCAGGGATACATAAGATTAATCCCTTCAAAAATAGGAAAAAATATCAGAGTGCCGATGAGAAGAAAATGTCCAAAACATAAAGGGGAATCTCTTCAAAAAACAGAGAAAATGGCTGAAAAAATCATAATTGATCTTCACTTTACAAAAAACGGTTTGAAAAAAACTGTTACAAAGTACAAAGGAACAAAAGGTTATTGCAAGAAATGTTACAAGCATTACAATCCCCGCATGATTAAAAAATTCCACAATCAACAATTATTTGGGCATGGCTTCAAATCATTTGCAATATACAGCAGAATGGTTCTTAGATTACCGTATCGTATTATCAATCAAACAATTGAGGATCTATTTGGTGAGAGAATGAGCTCAACCGCTATTGTGGGTTTCATCAGACAATTTGCCAAATATTATACATCAACAGAAAAGATTTTAGTTAAACGTATCCTTGAAAGCCCCTTTGTTCATGTTGATGAAACACGCATTAGCATAGATGGCACAGAACAATACATTTGGGTGTTTACAGATGGGAAACATGTTGTATTTAGATTAACTGAAACACGGGAAACCACAGTTGTTCATGAATTTCTTTCTGGCTATGAAGGTGTGCTAATATCTGATTTCTATCCTGGCTACGACTCGATAAAGTGCCATCAGCAAAAATGCTGGGTTCATCTTATCCGTGATATCAATGATGATCTATGGAAATCACCATTCAACACCGAATTTGAAACATTTGTTTCCGAAGTGAAAAACCTGATCGCACCAATTTTTAAAACAATCGGAAAATACGGATCAATGAAATGGCATCTCAACAAATTTAAGAAACATGTAGAACAATTCTATAAAAAAAACATAATCGATAAGGATTATGAATCCGAAATAACCAGAAAATATCAAAAACGTTTTAGAAGATATAAAAAAAGTTTATTCACTTCCCTCGATCAAGATTTCATACCTTGGAACAATAATACTGCAGAAAGAGCAATAAGGCATCTTGCAGTACAAAGAAAGATCTCTGGAAGATTCTTTGAAGATCTTACTCATAAATACCTTCTATTATTGGGAATTGCACAGACCTGCAAATTTCAAGATAAATCATTTCTCAAATTTCTTATATCTAAGGAGAAAGATGTTGATAAATTTAAATCCCCGAAACATCAAAAATATTCAAAGCCAGTTACCACCAATTGGACGGAAAAAAAGAGTTAATCAATTTAGATATAAATAAACAACTTTTTCAATAATAACTCATAAGAATGTTGGCTGATAAATACTTAATATCTCCAGATCACTCTTTTCATTATAGCAAAATTGCTTTCATTCTCATATTTATGTCTTCCAACATGATAAAATTCACTTAGTTCTTTTGCCATTTTCCCTCCTGTTGACGGCGTGTTCCTTCGTAGATTTTTGCATTCGGAACTACTGAAGGAACGTTGTTGGAATTGTATCATGAAATGTATGAGAAATTGAGGTTGATATGATAAAGATGCAGATTAAAATTAGAATGAATTGTTCTGATATTCCATATTCAAAAAGAAAGCTGCAAGCACCTATAATAGTTCCAGATAAAGACAATAGGATAAGTGCGATATTGTTTACGTGTATCCCGGGCAATAAACCGGTGGCAATCCCAGTTATAACTCCTAGGACACAAAATACGATTATCAATAGAAGATCGATCATGATTCAAACTCACCTAGAATATGTAAAAATACTGTGTGCTTCGTTTTCCATTATCAGTTTAAATCTAAGATTTTCTGCATCATAATAAAATTTAGCTATTACATTTGCTTTTTGCCCTGGAAAAAACGTTATGTCATCTGATGATTTATAAAAAACAAGTATGCTATGCGTTTCATTTTGATCCGCAAGGATAAAGTATTTATCATAAACGCTATCTATAACTCCCGTTACGTTAACATTTAAATTTTCATATTTTGTGGGATTTTTCGCTAACTGTGATAAAGGAATTGAAATATTATGCCATTTTTCAATTATTGAAATAAACCTTAGATTCTTTACGACTACTTCCCAGCCGTCTCCATATTTTTGAACTTCACCAGTTGCCTGTATTTTATCTCCATATTCAACTTCAGTTTTTTCTTCTACAAATACTGTTGTTGTACTATTTTTATTTTCAATTGTGATTATTTGGCTTCCATATCCTGTTGTATAATATTCAGTTACTATTCCTTCAATAATAACTTGTTGACCTTCATATTCTGGAATCTTATTTATATCAATTAGTACTGGTTGCGAGAGGGTTGATAAAAAATATAATATAATTATTCCAACAACAGAAAAAATAATTGATAGGTATTTTATATTCATATTATCCTAATTTTAATATACATATTATTATTTAAATATTACTTTTAAATTGTTTTTTAGAAAAGCTTATAATTACCCCTTTATTCATTAGCATTGGTTTGCTACTATTTGGTGGGAGCGGAATGAAACAGAATGATGTTGTATTAAAGGTATCAGAAGCGTTTCAACAAGACGTTGGTTATGGAAGAGCGCGTATTGATAACCAGACTCGCGTTGAGCTTGATTTATCGATTGGTGACGTTATAGAAATTGAAGGAACGAAAACTACAGCAGGTGTCGTTTGGCGAGCGCATCCAACAGATGAAGGCAAAAGAATAATACGAATCGATAATTTAACCCGTAAAAATGCTGGAACGGGGCTCGGAGATAGAGTAAAAATCAGAAGAGGAGATGCAAAAGAGGCGAAAGAAGTTGTTTTAGCTCCTTTAATATCGGAAGGTCAACAGATACAATTCGGCGCAGGCATAGAAGTCCTAGTAAAAAAAGGGCTATTAAAAAGACCGATAACAAAAGGCGATAACGTTATTATTCCAGGTATTGCTCTATTCGGTAGTTCTCTACCTTTTATCGTTATTAACACAGCACCTGGAGGTGTCGTCTTAATAAGCGAGGATTCTCTAATCCGTGTTAAAGAGGAAGCCGCAAAAACTGCAGAACCTGAAGGACCACGGGTGAGTTATGAAGATGTTGGAGGGCTTCATGATGAATTAGAAAAAATCAAAGAAATGATACAGCTTCCCCTAAAACACCCAAAGATTTTTGAAAGACTTGGTATTGATCCCCCAAAAGGGGTTTTGCTTCATGGTCCACCAGGGACTGGAAAAACTCTTATTGCAAAAGCTGTCGCAAATGAATCAGGTGCAAGCTTTTACACAATAAATGGTCCTGAGATCATGAGTAAATTTTATGGTCAAAGCGAAGAAAATCTTAGAAAGATATTTGAAGATGCGGAAAAGAATGCTCCATCAATCGTTTTTATTGATGAAATCGATGCTATAGCTCCAAAGAGAAGTGAAGTCCATGGAGAAGTTGAGCGGCGTGTCGTATCTCAGTTATTAACTCTTATGGACGGACTTAAAGAAAGAGGAAAGTTAATTGTAATAGGAGCAACAAATATTCCAGATTCAATGGATCCTGCCCTAAGAAGACCAGGACGGTTTGATCGGGAAATCAGGATAGATGCTCCAGATAGAGACGGGAGAAAAGAGATACTTCAGATACATACAAGAGGAATGCCGATTAGCAAGGACTGTAATCTTGATGAACTTGCAGATATTACATATGGTTTTGTAGGTGCAGATCTTGCAGCTCTTGCACGAGAAGCAGCAATGAGTACTTTGAGAAGATATTTACCAGAAATTGATTTGGAAAAACCAATTCCCGTAAATATCCTTGAAGAAATGGAAGTTACTATGAATGATTTTAAAAATGCACATCGTGGTATTGATCCTTCTGCAATGAGAGAGTTTTTTGTTGAAGTGTCAAAGGTATCGTGGGAAGATGTTGGCGGGCTTGAAGAAGTAAAACAGCGGTTGAGAGAGGCTGTTGAATGGCCATTGACACAGCCTGATGTTTTTAAACGAATGGGGATTGTAGCCCCCCGAGGAATATTATTATATGGTCCTCCTGGAACCGGAAAAACATTACTAGCGAAAGCAATTGCACATGAATCAAAAGCAAATTTTATTTCAATAAAAGGACCTGAGGTTTTAAGTAAATGGGTTGGTGAAAGTGAAAAAGCCGTAAGAGAGTTGTTTAAAAAAGCACGTCAAGTAGCGCCAACAATTGTACTTCTTGATGAAATAGACGCTATAGCCCCTAGAAGGGGTGCATATTCTGGTTCTCATGTAACTGATAGTGTTGTTAATCAGTTGTTAACAAGCATTGATGGTCTTGAAAGTATGGAGGGAGTTGTTGTTATTGGTGCAACAAATAAGCCAGACATGTTAGATCCTGCTTTATTAAGACCCGGAAGATTTGATCGTTTGTTATTAACAAAAGCACCTGATAAAAAATCTCGTACCAAAATCTTTAAAATTCACACCAAAGGAATGCCTCTCTCAGAAGATGTTTCATTAGAAAAATTAGCGAGTAAAACTGATGGATTTTCAGGCGCAGATATTGAAGGGCTTTGTAGAGAGGCTGCTATGCTTGCATTACGAAAGGACATTAAAGCTAAAAAGGTGACTAATGCACATTTTGAAGGTGCATTAAAAGATATGCATGCTAGTATTACAAAAGAATTAATTAATTATTACGAAAGATTAAAGGAAAGTCGTACAAGTGATATTACGAAAAAAATTGAGCGAGATACTGATGTTACATAGCTGACATAATCTCATTTAGCCAAAAAAGATAAAAGATACAAAAGCATTCAATATATGTAAATATATTTAATAAAAAGTATGTTATATAAAGATGATGAAGGAGATAAAAAATTATGAAGATAACTGAAAATGAGTTAAGGGGAAAAACAGTAATGAGTGAAGAGGGTTTATATTTAGGTGTTTTAAGAAATTCAACAGTAGATGGAAAAACAGGAGAATTATTAAGTATTCTAATAGAGCCTTCTGATGACGTTGATCCGAGACTATATCATTTGGATAACAAAGGATACTTAGTATTTCCATTTGATTCAATAAAATCAGTTAAAGATGTTGTTATTATTGGAAGTTAAAATTTTGTATTTGTTAAGCTAAAGGAGTAGCATTGTTTTTTAACCGAAAAATCAATCAGGGAGTTTTCCTATTACCTACATTGGATGGATGGGATGCATGATGTGTCTAACAACGTTAGGCAGTATATCCATAATCTGGAGAATGAA
>JAUWIE010000057.1 GCA_030605515.1 Thermoplasmatota archaeon | reverse complement strand
TGTGAAAAGATCCAACACAACAGCCAGATAGACAAATTCATCAATCAATTGAAGTGAAGTAAGAGACCAAGCGTAGTCAAACTATTTCTCAGCCTCTCCTTCCCGAACCACCCATGCACCTCTCAGCGCAGACAGCTCTCTGCTTAAGAATGGCTCAAAGCCATAGCGATTTCCCAATATTTAGACCTGCAAGTCTTCCTTTGTTCGTCAATATATGGATTTTGTTTTGGTAGACCTTTCCTAAATTGTTGTTTAGGGCTACCTACAAGAGATTTCATTGCCATTTCCATATATTTCCCTTGTTGATTCAATCCCTTTATAAACCATGTTTTCTTTTGTCCATTAGGTGGATATCCGTACCACCGTTTCATCAGTTGTTTAATACTTGTTTTATACTTCTTTCCTAGAAAATGTGCAAATTTCCAGAAGACAACTCTATCCACCTTATTGTAACTTTTTGCCGTATAGTCTGTATATTTGTAGAAGTTTCCCCATCCGCTTATCTGTTGGTTAATATCTACCACCATCTCAAATTTGTCACAATGGTAACTAGATGACAGTTTCTTAACCAATTTGTCAATAAAGGTCTTTAACTTTTCATGGGGAATGTTCGTAACCACTCTCCATGTTCCATGAGGTCCTTTCTTCCTGATGACTCTATGTCCAAGGAATATGAAACCATCATTTACATGCGTAATTGCTGTCTTCTCCATGTTAAGTTTGAGTTTTAATTCTTCTTCAAGAAATTGTCGGCATTCTTCTCTAATTTCATCTGCCTGCATTTTAGTCCCTTTTACAACAACAGTAAAATCATCGGCGAAACGACAATATGCAACAGCAGGCTTCCATTGTCTATTCTCGCTCATTGCTATGGGTCTTCTCTTTTGTATGGAATTATTCCAGTACCAACGGTCTTTCCTTGCCTTATGACTTAGATACTTACCATCCAACCACTGGTCAAATTCATTGAGCATGATATTTGATAACAACGGAGAAAGGACGCCTCCTTGAGGAACTCCCTCATTGGCAGACATGAACATTCTCTTATCAATACATCCTGCTTTCAGAAATCGCCAGAGAAGCATAAGAAATCTCTTATCTCGAATGCGTCTACGCACTGCTTTCATAAGAAGTTTATGCTGAACAGTATCAAAGTAGCTAGCAAGGTCGCCTTCTATAACCCAGCGTCCCGATGTTTCTGCTTCATTGTCCTGCAATTGTAATTTAAGAGTTCTAATTGCGTAATGTACACCACGCCCGGGTCTGAAACCGTAGGATAACCTGTGGAAATCACTTTCCCATATTGGTTCCATTGCCATCATCATAGCTCTTTGCACAATTCTATCTCTAAGACAAGGAATTCCTAATGGACGTTGTTTACCATTTGCCTTGGGAATAAATACACGTCTTGCAGGTTTTGGTTGGTATGTTCCTGCTAATAACTCCGAACGAATCTGACCTAGATATTCATCCAAGTTGCCTTCAATGTCTTGTCTGCTAACTCTATCTACACCTGGAGTCTTAGCTCCACTTGAATTAAGAGTTATCTGAGCAGCCTCAAAAAGCCATTGAATCTGTGCAACCAATCTCAAGAGTCTGTCAAACTTTCGCTCTTTGTTTTCAGCAGACCATGCCGCTAATTTACTTTGCATTTCACTAATTATCAAAGGTCTTCACCTCTCTATGGTTAGTTAATCAACCAAGTAAATTCCTCAAACTGCTCCCCTTCGCCATGTAGTAGGTTTTCCCCACCTCAGACTACTACAGGAGCTCCGCCAATTTATAGAGCTTCGGAGCCACACTTCCTTATCATCTCCATAAACCTTCCCCAGTTCACATATCTGGACTCAAACATATTGGTTAGGTTGCCCATCGCAATCTTTACCCTTGCCTTCTGCAAGTCGATACAAACATCATCGTTTAGCTACGCTCTTCCAACGATTCTGAATCATATACCATACATTTGTACATAATTTCAGCATAATTCCCCGTTCATATGGTCATTATGTATTTGTATCACACCTATCAGCCGTGTAGGTGTGGGGGACATTTCACCCCATAGATGCGAATTAATGGGTTCGTGTTCCTCAACCTTCCAATACTCAGCCTAGAGACTCATTTTGACTTAACGGCTTTGTCTCAAGCCCCGTTTCCCACAGACTACGTCACCTTGTTAATGTGCAACAAGTCACCGCTGCTTCAGCTCATGCATACCCATAGCGATATACAAGGTAGGTCATTCTACATTCCAAAGATGTTATCTGGGCGTACTATAGGTAATATCACTTGCCCAAACCTGATTAGGCTGCGTAATTTTTAGGTTTCTAATCAAATTTGGATACACCTTATGATTATGGTTTGAATCTGTTGTAAGAGGCTTAAAATGCTTCCTCGCACAGAGAAGATTGTCCTCTTGCATCATTCGAAGAACTCGTTTATGATTGGCATGAAAACCACGATTATAGAGTTCAATTGTCATCCTACGATAGCCATACCTTGGAAACTCAACGGCTATCTTTTGCATCTCATCTTTGATTTCCATTTCATATCGAATTAAAACAGGATCTAGACCATTGTTCTGCAACCATTTATAATATCCAAATCTGTTGATATTCAATAGACGTGCTGCATCAGAGATTGTAAGGGAATCATTAAAGCTGCAATGTTGCCGAATCATCATATATTTACCCTCCGTTTCATTGTTTATCTTTCCTCCTTGGCTCTTTTCTCCAGCATGCTCAAGACTTTTTTTAAAAAATCATTTTCAGCATAGAGCTTGCCGACGAGTCGTTCTAACTCTGCAATCTTTGCATCTTCTTTGTAAAGATTCCCTTTCCCGCTAAAAGCTGTGTCCGGATATTTATCATATATCTTTTTCCATTTGTTAACCAAAACAGGATGAAGATCATATTTCCGGCAAACCTCTGCTTGTTTTGTCCCATTCTCAATTTCTCTTAAAACACTAATCTTATATTCTCTTGAAAATCTTCTACGGTTCCTTTTCATTTCATACCCCCAAATAGATTTTATTACCTTAACTTGTTGTATACTATTGGGGGTTCACTCCAAAACCTTAACTTAGCTTTTTTTTTAATGAAGTTTGTCCATTTTCCCATTATGCCATTTTAACACGATAGATATATATACTAGTAGATTCAAAGTATAACATGTGAAGAACTTGGATGAGAGGTTTGAAATAATGGATAAAAAACTGATGGTAGTTGATGACGATCCAGATATCCTGATAACAATAAGAAATATATTTGAACGAGAAGGCTTTGAGGTTCTAACTGTTGACAGCGGAGCTGATTGTATAAATGAACTTGAAAGAGGCTTTAAAGGAATTATTTTAATGGATATTATGATGCCTTTTATGGATGGATGGGATACAATCAGAGAAATAAAAAACAGAGGGTTTTCAAAAAATGTTATGATATCAATTGTTACAGCAAAAGGAACTTCACATCATGAAAAAATGAGAGGCCTTGAATCATTTATATTTGATTATATCTCAAAACCATTTAATGTAGCAAAACTAATTTCAAATATAAAAAATATGACCGCATCCTAAAAAAACTAACAAATTTATCAGAGCTTTTTTGAATTTTATATCCTACTATTAGAAATTATTTTAATTCAAAATTTTAATTCTTTCAACAGGGTTAAATAAGTATCATCACATTTAGATATCAAAAAAAAGTGGAGTTTACCACATATGATAACTAAAAAATTTCTTTGCCCATCTTGTAAAAAGCAGATATCATGCGAAGGAAACCCTGGAGATAGAATTCAAATCATATGTTCAAAATGTGGTCAAAAAGGAATTGCAACTTTTAAAGGAGAAAAAACTGAAGCGGCCGTACCTGAAACACCCACTAATGTAATCGAAATAAAAAATCTAACAAAATATTATGGAAAAATAAAAGGAATAGAAAATCTTTCTTTTACCGTAAATAAAGGCGAAATTTTCGGTTTTCTAGGACCAAATGGCGCAGGAAAAACAACAACTATACGGACAATCCTTGGATTCCTAACTCCCACCAGTGGAAATGCATTCATTCTTGGAAAAAACGTTGATAAAAATATTGTTGAATTAAAACAATCCATTGGATATATCCCAGGTGATTTTAACCTCTATGGACACTTAACAGGAAAACGATTTTTAGATTATTTCAGCTCATTAAGAAGCTCCGATATGTCCTTACGTAAGGAGCTTCTTGAAATATTTGATATTCCACTAGATCGAAAAATCAAAGGATATTCAAAGGGTATGAAACAAAAACTTAGTATCGTCCAAGCATTTATGCATAACCCTCAACTAGTAATAATGGATGAACCAACTAGTGGACTGGATCCATTATTGCAACAGAAATTCTACGAATTTCTTAAAAAAGAAAAAGAAAAAGGTAAAACTTTATTTTTTTCATCTCATGTGTTAAGTTAAGTAGATAAAATCTGTGACCGTGTGGGAATCATAAGAGATGGAAAACTTGTAGCACTAGAAGACATTGAAACGTTAAAAAACAAAAAAGGAAAAATTATAAAATTAAAAATTAAAGAAGAACCAGAGAAATTCAAAGGGCCAGAAAATATGAAAATAATCGATGGCTGGATAGAATTTATTGCCTTAAAAGATATAGATCAATGGATAAAAGAACTCGCCAATTACACAATTATTGATCTAGAGATTAATGAATTCAGCCTTGAAGATATTTTCATCCGTTTTTACGAGGAGGAACAAACATGAAACCATGGTTTCGGTTCAGGGTTACATATCAAACCATAAGAGATAATTGGAAGATTACAATAATTCTAACCATACTTTTTATGGCAACAGGAGCTATGTATTGTGCTATATACCCAGCGTATAAAGATATGATGCCAGATCTAGCCGATGATTTCGGTGAAACAATGGCCTTTATACCTGGATCTGAAGATATGGCTTCATATGTTGGATTTATGAATATTGAATTGTATCAAATATTCTGGATTTTGATCCTTGGTATTTTAATCGGTTTTATCTCAGCTACTCTTATTTCAAAAGAAATCGAAGGTAAAACAATTGATCTATTCATGTCTAATCCAATTTCTCGACCGCAAATTGTACTTGAAAAATATTTTGGAATAATTCCACTCATGCTTATTATCAACTTTACAACTATGATTTCAATTTATGGAACAACCCTTGCGATAAATGAAGAACTTAACTTTAGTTATTTATTTTTAACACATGTAGTATCAATTCCATATTTTTTAGCTATCATAAGTGTTGGATTATTAGTATCAGTTATCATCGATGAAAAAATAAAAGCAAGTATTATTATGATAGCAATTATTGTTGGAATGTATATCTTAAGATCAATAAGCTTAATGATACCAGATTACAAACCTCTTGGATATATTTCCCTTGCTAATTATTTTAAACCTTACAATATTCTAAAAGCAGGTAAAGTTGACTTATTAGATATTAGTATATTACTTGTTGTAACTATTATTTGTTTATTATTATCCATATTATATTTCAGATATAGAGATATTGCAGTATCATGATTAATAGGTTCTCTTTTGCAAAATAGATTTTCTTATTTGAGATACAAATTGACCGCAGTTACTTCCAATTTTATTCTCCTCAACCTCTCCAATACTAAGTATTACTTCAAAACCCTTACCTCTGAAATCGTCTATTATATGATCTGCCGACGAAGGATTATAAGCATCAATTTCCGATATCAATTCATTACATATTGCTTTATCAGTTGGATTTATTGGTGTTAGTTTAATTATGAATTTTTCCGTATCAAAAATCTGTCTAATTATATCAACATCAACAGGGTAACCTTTACATATTGCAAAATTCAGAGTAATTTTTTTATCTCCAACATTGAAAAACCTTTTACCATACTCAGCAATTTCCTCAAAACTCATCTTAGAAATTGGTATTAACTCATCTCTTTTCTGAGCATCAGTTGTATGAATTGAGAATTGAAGCTGGAACCTTCCATTATAATAATGACGATTCTTAATATCTATTAGTCGTTCAAGGAACTCCCCTGAGTTTTTAGGTGCAACAGTTGACACTGAGGGAAGAAGCCCAGGAGCATCATAAATACTAGGAAGCTGCTCTAAAACAGTAAGAACATCCATATTAAGAGCAGGATCACCCATCCTAGCAAACTGTATCTTGAACTTAGGAATAGAAATAATGCCATCAGGAAACCTTTTACGAACCATATAATCAATTTCTGCTAATATCTCATCAGAGGTAAGCCTACCCTTAAATTCTCCTCCAGCATCACACATTTTACATCCAACTGGGCAACCAAAAAGAGTTGAAACAATTAAAACCCATTTTTTATCCCGAGGAATAGGCGGCTGAACAGATTCCACAAATTCAACTAGATGATCCTTGCTACCTCTCAATGAAGCAACATAAACCTTTGCAAGATCATCTCGTCCATATTCATTCAATACTTCAATCATCATTATATTCCTCGTAGATATGTTTCAACACCCATTGCAGCCTTAAGTCCTTCACCTACTGCAATACCTGTTTGTCTGAACTTACCTGTTCTAATATCACCAGCTATGTATAAACCTGGAATATTACGTTTTTCAATATCTTTAGACAGCAGTCCTTTATTTGGAGTTCTACCACATGCAATTAAGATATAATCTGACTTATCATATGTATAGTTATTATTTTTCCCTGAATCTCTAAATTTTATTTCAGGTTTTCCTTTATTTTCAATAATACTAATAGGGATATTAGAATGATAGGTATGAATAGATTCGTTTTTATTAACTCGATCTTCAAGAAGTGAGAGACATTTCGGTTTTTTTGATCTATAATACAGATTTACTTTAACTCCGCTTTCAGCAAGATTTAACGCATAATCAAATGCAGCATCACCGCTACCGACAATAGTACACTTTATTCCTGATTTGAGTTTTGGTATTAAATCCTTAATTTCATAAAAAACTAGCTTACCCTGCATTTCTTGTTCCCCTAGAATATCTAATTTTTTTGATATTGTCCCTGTGGCAAGAATTACAACTTTGAATATAAATTTATCATTCTTTGTCTCTATTATAAAAAATTTTTTTTTGATTTTAATCTGTTTAACTTCTTCAATTATCGGTTTAATATTCCATTTCTTTAGGTGTTGCCTTAGAAGTGTGCATAATTTTTTTCCTGTTATACCCTCTGGAAAACCAGGGTAATTCTCAACAAAATGAGCGTTTAATAAGAGACCACCAACCTCATGTCTTTCAAATAATGATATATCAAATCCAGCTCTTTTTAAAAAAACAGATGCTGCAACTCCGGCAGGTCCCGCTCCAACTACTGCAATATCACGCAAAACGTTTTACCTCCATAAGAACAGTATCTGTCTTTACAGGTATAGTGAATCCATCGGTTAATGTTTTAAGACTTGAAATGTGAAATTCCTCAGAGCCTGTTGCTGTTGCATCAACAACAAAATACACATCATAATCCTTCATGAATGCTTCTCTTGCTGTTGATTCGCAACATAAATGTGTCATAACCCCTGTGATTATCAAAGTATTAATCCTCATATCTTTTAGTAACTGATCTAAATTCGTTCCGATAAATGCACTATAACGATTTTTCCTTAGCAAAATATCATTTTCTTTCCATTTGATAGAGGTATGAATCTTTGATAACGGATCTGATACTCTTAGAATATCTCCCCACCATCTGCCCATAATACCTGGTTCTTCATCTTTTTCAAGTGCGTAATATGTAAATATTACTGGAAAATCTTTATTCCTATATTCATCAATTAATGAATTAATATTTGGAACAATAGCATTTGCTTCAGGAATAAAAGCATGAGAATTCTTACTAAGGAAATATTCTTGCATATCAATAACTAATAGAGCAGAGTTTTTTGGAATAAACTTAAATTTTTTTAATCTAGACGAAGAGTAGTCAAGCATTGCTATCCATTCATCAGCTTTTGATGAAATATTTTTTTTTGTAAGATAGACTTCCTCCATTGAAACACCAAAATATCAAATCTATGAACCAGGTGGTAATGTATATTGCTTTAAAAAAATGTTGGGTTAATAATTATTTTCTGACAATAGCAAAATAATTATCAGGATGTTTTTTTGAATGAAGTTTAACCTCCATCATATCGATTATCTTTAGATCTGCACTAAGAAGATCATTACGAAATTCTTTTTTACTATAAAGATGATAAAACCTAGGGATATTTAGACCGTGCTGCCTCCAGTAGATATCAATATCTCCAAACTCAGATTCACCTAATTGTGTGAACCATTTTTTAAAGAATAATTTTCTATATTTATCTTGCCAACGTGACCAAACACTTACCAGTGCTTTTCCATCTTTGTTAAGTATGCGCTTAATTTCTTTTAAGGATTGTATTCGTCTATCTCTTCTTTTTATATTATGTAAAGAGGCGATAAATAATACTTTATCAAGTGAATTATCTTTCAAGGGTATATTTACTGCACTTGACTGGATTAAACATGTATTTTTAAGATTACTCTGTTTTATTTTTTCTTGAATAATATATAGTAGTTCCCTTGAGATATCTATACCAATAACCTGTTTGCATTGCTTTATACATGGTAAGAGATGGCGTCCATTACCACAGCCAACATCAGCAACAATATCAGTTTTTGATAGCTTATTTATAAAATCTATACATTGTTTCCATGGTTTACGCCGTGTTACATCAAAACTTTTAGCAATTGCATCCCAGGTATGTTCAGATTCGTTTTTATATGACATTCTACAAAAAATTTTTACTCAATAAATATTGCTGGTCTTAATGGAACTGCAAATCTTGTCTTATTAGCAGGGTCATAGATATCTTTTTCATCAGCACTAAAAACCTCAATATTACATGAGAAAACATTCTTCATATAATCAATAGCATTTTTTAGATAGTTCTTTTCATCTATCTTAACCTTATATCGATTCCGATCATTCTCACTAAGTTTTTTGATTTCTCCTGGAAGTTTTCCAACAAACTGAGAAATCAGCTTAGCTATAGCTTTTTTACTGGGATCAGACATAATTTCTTTCATTAACATTCCAACATTTAGCTTATTTCTAGAATCAAGCTCTAAAGCCTTTATTAATATTTCTTGTTTCCAATCTGACGTAGTATATATACATATTTTATTTGGTGTAATTTTTGTTACCTTTAGAATCTCATTAATATCATTTACTACTTCAGAGAGAAGATATTCTCCAACTTCATCTTTATCAGATAATTTTTTTAGGTTGAACTCTGGATAAGTTTCTGTTGAAACTAACTTTGTATTGCCTAATTCATGCCATAATTCCTCTGCTAGATGTGGTGCTATAGGAGTTATCAGCTTTATCCAGATACTTGTAAATTCATTGAGAAGTTCATTATTGCCTCCTCCTCTTTTTATATACCATTGTATGTTTTTTTGACATTCAAAAAATATTTCGTTTGCAGCTACACGTAAATTAAAGTTTTCAAATGCATCAATAGTCTTTTTTATTGTTCTCTGCATTGTGCTTCTTAGCCAGTTATCAAGATTGTCATTTGTTTTACCAGATACTTCTCCTATTTGTTTTATTAGTTTCCAAATATTTGCGATCTTGTTCTTGTATATTGTCACTGCTTCTGAATTCCATTCTATATCTACAAAAGGAGAACCTGCATGGGTATAGTAAAGACGCATTGCATCAACACCATAGATTTCAGCTGCTTCATTGATGTGTTCTGCACCACCTTTTGATTTACTGATTTTCTCTTTTCCTTTTTGTGTGACCCACCAATGTACAAAAATACCTTGTGGCCATTTTTCCATGGGCATAACTGCTACATGATTCATTAAAAACACAGGGAAATGAACTGTTTTATGCTCTTTACCACCGAGATTAATGTCAACGGGGTACCAATACATAAAATCTTTTCTGATTTCATCCCATATCTTATGTTTTGGTTTCCCTTTCCCTAGAAAAATATAATCAAAGAACTCCTCAGTCATCTCCTCAGGTTTAACCTTGTTTTCATTAACATATTTTGATATAACATAATAAGAGGGGTATAGTGTTGAGTCAGATATTGGCTCTATTATCCAATCTTTTTTAAATGGAAATTCAGTGCCAAGCCACGAACCTTTTCTTATACAAGCTCGATCATCAAACCAATCAAGTATATCTGGCATCTCATCCTTGTACTCAGTTGGGAATATATTCATCGTTCTAACTTGTTTTTTTGATTTCTCTGTTAAATTTTGATCACTATATTGTATAAACCATTGGTCAGGTATTTTTTTGATAACAACTTTTTTTGCACATCGACAAATAACTTCCTCTGAAAATTCTCTCATTATTATAGCTAAATTTTTTGATATTAATTCATTTTTTACATCATCTTTTATATTAGAGATTTTTATTCCGGAATATTTACCACATTTTTCATTTAGATAACCTTTGTGAAACTCTTTTTTATAAACATTTTCAGTAGCCATATCTAGTTTTTCGGTTTCATTTTGGCCTTTTATGCTAAGTTCGTCACAAGCTTCTTTTGCAGGGTTTGAGCCAAAGCCTTTGACATCAATAATAGTTATAGGTTCAATATTTTCTTTTGATTCAACAAGTGCTATCCAGTCATATGGAGCATGAGCAGGAACTGACATAACAATACCACTAGCTACATTAGGATCTGCAAAAGGTCCTGATAAAATAGGAATTTCTCTATTTACGAGTGGTATTTTACAGGATTTGCCTATAAGTTTTTTTCCAGGGGTTTTTTCATTTAGAATTTCTATGTTATCATATTGATAAGTAAGTTTATTTATACCTTCTTTTGAACAAATCCATGTCTCATTGTTTACTTTTGCTTTTATGTATTCAACATCTGGGTTGATCCACATGTTTGTTACTCCAAAGATTGTCTCTGGTCTTAGTGTTGCCGCGAGTAGAATTGTTCCATCGTTCATTTGGAATTTAATTGTTGTAAACTCAAGGATTTCTGAAGATCCGCCTTTTGAGATATCTGTTTCCGATTTATCTACTGCAACAGGGCCACAATTTGGGCAAAAAGGAGCAAAATGAGGTTTTTGAATTAAAAGGTTTTTTTGTTTTAGTTTATAAAACTGCCATTCAATGAATTTTTTATATCCTTCAGATATTGTGCTCATTATTCTTGAGTAATCTATTAAGAAACCGAATCTTTTCCAATAATCCTGAATATATATTTTTCCGAAATATTCTACGACTTCTAAGGGATCAGTTAGTTTTTTAATATAATCATCAGTGAGGTTGTTTTCTTTTAATAATTTAATGGTTAAAGGCTCTTTTCGTTCTACTTTTTTTGCAAAACCTACTGATGGTATTCCTGAAGCATGAAAACCAGCAGGAAACATCACATCATAACCATTCATTCGTTTATATCGAGCTATTGTGTCGCAATAAGTAAAACCTCTCATATGCCCTACGTGAAGGTAGCCAGAAACACCAGGATAAGCGAAATGAATGAAAAATTTCTTGTTTTTTTCCTTTTTTGCCTTAAATATTTCTGTTTCAATCCATTTATTCTGCCACTTTTTTTCAACTGTTATATAATTATAGTTTTTTGGTTCCATGATGTCTTATCCGTTGGGAAATAAAAGATGTTTTATTTAAGTTTTGGCAGTTATATAATATCAAAAAAAATTATGTTGATGTTTAATCTAGGTATATCCAAAAAAGATCTATATCTATGAAAATTAATCTTTTTATTGATATTTTTCAAATTTCTACTTTTTTAATTATTGTTCGAATTGATTAGTCATAATCTAATATCTTTTTTATTAGTCTCTAAGAATGGTATATTTTGCTAATGAGCAGCCCAATCTACACACATTTTTTATAGAAGAAACATGATTTTGTCCCATAAGGATGGGATGTAAAAATGTCTCTGCAAGACAT
>JAUWIE010000028.1 GCA_030605515.1 Thermoplasmatota archaeon | reverse complement strand
ATGTGAAACGGTTCTTGAAGAACCGGAAGGCTCCATAAATACAGTTCTTAATGATCTATACAATCATGTATGATTAGATTAATCATGTCAACAAGATAGTTGAGATACACTATTTTGGTCATCATGATGATGTTTATAAATGGAGATCAACTGAAAAGTAATCTGATTTACCTCTATTTTTTCCTTTTTTTAAAAAATCCATTTTTAGTTTAATGTAGAATGGTGCTGGGTGTAGGCCGTAAGTCTCCTTAGTCCTCCTAGAAATCATAAAATCTTGGAGTTTTTGAAGACGTAAGTACAAATGAATAACAGTAACAAACAGATCTAATGGAGTTTCTTTAGTTAATCGTATTTAACCAAAAAAGTTTAATATTGGTAAAATATACTTAACCAACATGGTCGAAAAAAGTACCTTAATTAACTACTTAGAAAAACAGATTTCTACAACCCCTGATAGATTATATGCTAACACAATAGATAAAAACGGAAAAAAACTCCTCGATAGATTTATCTCAATAAGAGTAAAAAAGTTTTTAGCAGACTTTCAAAAGGGAAACAACATTGAAAATAGATGGATAACCATCCCAGGTTTTAGAGGAACAGGTAAAACTACTCTATTGTCACAGTTATATCATATGCTTCTGGACCAAGGAGTTGCAAGAGATAGAGTATTATATCTTTCTCTAGATGAAATCACCAAACTACTTCAATCTAATTTGTATGAGATTATAGAGATATATGAAACTATCCGTGGGGAAAGCCTTGAATCAATTGAAGATAAAATATTCTTATTTATTGATGAAGCACATTATGACAAAAATTGGGATGTTACATTAAAAACAATATATGATAGAACAAAAAATATATTCATTATGGTTACAGGATCCTCAGCGTTGGCTCTTCAAACAAGTGCAGATTCTGCGAGAAGGATGCAGATAGAAAAATTATTCCCATTGACTTTTATAGAGTACATGAAAATAAAAAATAGAATAATGCCCGAAAAAAATCTTAAATATGAAATTGAACATGCAATTTTTGAATCAGAATCCGCAGATGAAGTCTATAATGAATTAAAGCCACTTCAGAAAAAGGCGATGAAATATTGGTCGTATATTGAACCGTTTGAACTAGAAAAGTATCTCACAACAGGTACTCTCCCATTCTCCATTGGATTAACTAAGGAATATGAAATTTATCAAAGAGTAATCAATATCCTCGAAAAGGTTATTTATGAAGACATATCAAAGATAGATAATTACGATAAAAATACACTTGATAAAATCTGGAATCTTCTAATCATTTTATCAGACACCAACAGGATTAGTTTAGAATCCCTCGCTAATAAAATTGATTTGGAAAAACCCACAATTTTTAAAATTCTTAATACCCTATCAAAATCCGAACTTATTTTTCCAGTTAAAGCATATGGAACAGCATCAAAACAGACAACAAAAAGCCCGAAATATCCTTTTACCGCCCCTGCTATTAAAGCATCATTGCTATGGAAGATCGGGAAACTATCACCTACATCAGATATTTATGGAAAACTTATACAGGATGTAGTGGCACTTTATTTTTATAAATTAAGTAATATAACCGGTCATTTCAATGTCCACTATGACAGCGGAAAAGGATGCGCAGATTTTATTGTATCAGATAGTCGAAACAATTCAAAAATATCCATAGAAGTTAGTTATGGTGTTAATAAAGATGCCAGACAAGCAAAAGCCACTATGAATAAAATATCTGCAAAATATGGCATTGTAATAAGTAAGAGAGAACTAAAAATAGAAGATAATGTGGTTTTCATTCCACACAAATTGTTCTTTCTTACCTAAAATAAAAATGTTTAAAAGTGCTGGGTGTAGGCCGTAAGCCTCCTTAGTCCTCCTAGAAATCATAAAATCTTGGAGTTTTTGAAGACGTAAGAACGATGTTGGATTGCCGATTATTTTTTGTACATACTGAGAAACTCATCTCTACTAATTTTTGCTTGTCGTAGTATTCCCAGTAATGTTCCTGTTTCCAATTCATCATGTAGAGAAACAACACATCCTATCTTGCCTTGTTTCGTCTTTTTAATTAAAATCACATGGCTACCTTTTTGTCGGATCTTTTTAAAGCCAAGTTGTACAAGAATTCTGATGAGTTCATGTCCTGATAGCTTTGGAAGTTTTACCATATGTGGTGACCTCAAAAAATGAAATAAATGGTTTTGATGTTTTTTTAACCGGAAACTCTTCTAGATATAATTCTGTTGCTTCCTTCAAATTTTTAATTGCTTCTTCAATGGTTTTTCCTTGTGACACAGTTCCAATTTCAGGGCATTCAGCAACATAATACTTCTTCTCTTTATGAACGACGACACTAAAGATATGATTCATGAAGGCATAATAGGTTTTAGCATTATTTAATTTTTCTTATCGATTTACAGGATATATTTTCAAAAAATTCATTGTGCTGGGTGTAGGCCGTAAGCCTCCTTATAAGGGTTAAAATTAGCCTCTGCGGATAATATTTAGAAACGTAAGCATTGATTGAGAAGTTTAGTTTTTACACTATAATCACGAAGGCAGAGTGGTTTGCCTTCTCCTTTTTTTATATAAGAAACTTCGGGGTAGATTTTATAAATGAAATCTAGATTGATGAATCTGGAGGAAAAATAATGAGAAAACAAATAATCTTATTTGGAATAACAATATTAACTATTGGCGTAATAGTATGGTATGCTGTTGGTAACATCACTTATGCCTGTTCTAAACTTGTTCTTGAAATTATAGGAAATAGTGAAGGTTTAGCATATAACCAAATAGCATGGGCTAATGCAGGTGGTTTAGCTTTCTTTACACTTGGTTTATTTATCTTTGGAATTATTTTAATATTATATGGTATTTTTAAAGGATGGAAACACAAACCAGAGTAATAATGAGATAATATGCCGACCTGTAAAATCTGTGGATCAGGATTAGACCCAGCAGGAGAGGATGAGCCTATCTGTAGAAGTTGCCAAGCGTTGATTATAGAACCGGAATTTGAGTGTTAGACTAGAGTATTTATATATGGCTATCTGATTAACAGATTGGGAGGAAAATGAATAAAAATGATTTGAAAAAACTAAAGGAATTTGAAGATAAAATAGACAATCTAAGAGCTTGTCCGAGAATTATTCCCAGAATTTTTAGTTAAAATATCTTGAGAAAATCGGCAGGTATATCAGGAGAAAACACATTCATTATCTTGGTGAAAAATGGATGTGTAAAAAATACCGTTTTTATGATCAACATCAAACATTACTTCTCCCGTTAAACATTCAGAAGTGGCTTCCTGATGGTCATCTTGCTGCCTTTATCAGTGACGTGGTTGATGAACTTGATCTTATCCAGATTTTTGCTTATT
>JAUWIE010000104.1 GCA_030605515.1 Thermoplasmatota archaeon | reverse complement strand
ATCATTGTATCAAAGCAGGTATGGGTAAATCCCAATATGAGGAGAAACTTGCGGTTGAATCAGGTTATTGGCCATTATATAGGTATGATCCACGTCTTACTGATGAAGGTAAAAACCCGTTTCAGCTTGATTCAAAAGAACCAAATGGTACACTTCATGATTTTATAATGGGTGAAGTACGTTATAATTCTCTTACTAGATCTTTCCCAGGTGAAGCAAAGAGACTACATAAGAAACTAGAAGAAGACGTTAATAATAGATATCAAAAATACAAGGCTATGTCTGAAAAATAAGGATCTAATATTTTCTCTCTTTTTTTTTCATTATTTATAAGAATTATTCCGAAAGACTAATTTTACAATGATGTATTACATTGTTTTAGGGTCACTCATTTGTATAAAAGAGCAGGAGAGCTAGCTGAAATTGTTCATAATTCAAAAGAAATTCATATTGTAACCCATATTGATGCAGATGGTATAGCAGCTGGTGCTATTGCTTTACAAACATTAAAACGACTTGGTAAAAAACATTCAATTGAGTTTATTAAACAGCTTGATGAACAGGTAATGAATCGTTTAAAAAATGAGAATCATAATCTTGTTTGGTTCACAGATCTTGGGAGTAGTATTAGCGATAACTCACAAAGTATCAATAAAATAATTACTGATCATCATGTATGCAGCGATGATGTAGATTTTTCGTATCATTTGAATCCTCATCTTTTTAATTTAGATGGAGCAGATCAAATTAGTGGAGCGGGTGTAACATATCTTGTCTCAAAATCTATAAATAAAAAAAACAAGGATCTATCCTTTTTAGCAATAATTGGAGCTTGTGGAGATCTACAGGACAGAAAAAACTGTAAACTTATCGGTAAAAATCAGGAAATTCTTAAAGATGGAAAAGATGCAGGTGTTATTCAATCAAAAATTGATATTAGATTTTTTGGTAGGGAAACAAGACCTGTTTATAAGATGTTGCAGTATTCAAATGATCCTATACTTCCTGGTTTAACTGGACGAGAATCAGCTTGTATTTCGTTTTTACAGGATCTTGGTATAACGATGAAAGATGGAGATAACTGGAGAAAATGGGTTGATCTTTCCAAAGATGAAAGAAAAATAATTATAAGTAATATTGCTCAGTTACTTCTAGCTAAAGGCTTTGGTCACAAGCTTACAAAGAGGATAATCGGGGAAGTTTATGTTTTAAATAATGAAGTTGAAGGTATAGAGCTTCATGATGTAAAGGAGTTTGCCACTTTACTAAACTCTACCGCACGGTACGGTAAACCTGATGTTGGCATTAATGTATGTCTTGGTGATAGAAATAAATGGCTAGGAGAAGCACGAAATTTACTAAGAGGTCATCGGCAAAACCTTGTAGAAGGTCTTCAATTTGCTAAAGAAGAAGGTATCAAAAAAAGAGAGTTTTTACAGTATTTCCATGCAGGTAGTGGTATACGTGACACTATTGTTGGAATTGTAGCAAACATGTTACTTAACTCAGAAGAGATAACAAGTGATTTACCCATGCTAGGTTTTGCAGATACAGAAAATGGTGATGTGAAGGTTAGTGCCAGGGGGACACAGCAGCTTGTTGAAAGAGGTCTTGATTTATCAAAAGCATTAAAAAAGGTAGCTGCTGAGTTAAATGGAGTTGGTGGAGGGCATAATATAGCAGCTGGTGCAACAATTCCAAAAGGAAAAGAAGAAGAGTTTATTGATATACTTGAAAAAGAGATCAAAAATCAGCTTTATTCAAGTGATGTTTTATAGATATTTTCAATTCTAACTTCAAAGAGTAAAGTTTTACCTGCATAACGATTTAGACTATAACCCGCTCTTGATAAATCCTCACCAAATACAGCTTGTCCCAATAAAATGGGAATATTATTAAAAACCCGTCGAAGAGAATATGTTCTGTTAAATGAAATAGTTCTATTTGCCAAAAAGTAATCAGTCTGACCCATATTCTGAAATGATATATTAATATGATCATCGGTTATATTTGATATTGTAAGGATTAACTCATCTTCATTTGTTTCAATTGAATAGTTAGCTCCAATCTCAGGAGAGCTTGTAAGCGTAATTGTAGTTTCATCCCATGTAGCAAAAGTTGCATCTGGGAATAATGTTCCAATTTTAGTACCAACTTGATAAATAGATTGTTGGCCAAATTCCTCAATTAGATTCTCAGATTTATTGGGCGTTGTTTTAACAATAAATGAATCGTCTGTAATATTTATTACTTCTGAGGAGTTCTCCCAGAAATAATAAGGTGGCAGTGGCGGTAACTCATATAATGAATAATAGGCATATTCTAGATTTTCTAACATAATTGCCATTGGCATTGTAAAATAGCCGAGATTCTCAATGTCTATCCATTTCAAACTAAAACTCTCTTCTGAAATAGCCGTAGCCTCTACAGTGATATTCATATCTGGCGCAACAGTAATCGTTTTAAATGTATCCCCTACCGAAAGCATTAAATCTAGTCCATACGCTTTTTCAGGTGGAATGGGACCAATTGTTGCTGTTTCACCTTCTTCTAATCCGATAAGGCCTTCCATTAGACCATCAATAATTGCAGATGAATATTCATTGATGTATTCGTCAGGAGGTGATTCTGATTTATTTAAACTCACAAATACTTTTAATGGATCGCCGAATGTTTTATTTTCAACATCTGCATAGGATGTGTCAAAAATGGTGTCATCTATATAACCTATATAATTAACATCAACACAATCCCCAATTGCAATAACTGCTCCTTTTTCTTCTTCCTCTCCAAAAATCATTTTAACAATATCGTCAAATATTGTACCTGAACCATCTGCATTTGGTTGAATTAAAATTATTCCAGATAAACCTATAACAATGATTAATACTAGTACAGATAATACAATTTTTTCTTTTTGCATGAGCGTGTTGAATGAAGTCATAATATATTAAGCTAACCCTTTTATTTCTGCCATGTTCTCCTGATAAACTCACGAATAAACTTTGCAGCAAGAAGCGCTGTCTCACCATTATCAAAAGGAGGGCAAACCTCTACAAGATCAAAACCAACAAACTGAGATGAATAATAATCGATACAATCAAGAACATCAAATGGTGTAAGCCCTAAAGGTTCAGGTGTGCTTGTACCAGGAGCAAATACAGGATCCAAAACATCAATATCTAATGTGAGATACACTTGTTTGTTTCCAATATGTTTCTTTGTTTCTTCTAAAACTTTTTTTATTCCCCTTTTTTCTATTTCAAATGAATCAATATAAAAAAGTTTTTTCTTTTTTGCATTTTCAAATTCTTCTTTTTCAGCTGATCTAACACCTAAAACTACAAGATTTTCAACTTTTATATGGTCAGTGATTCGTCTATTGGCACATGCATGACTATTTTCTTCATTTTCATATTTATCTCTAAAATCTAGATGTGCATCAAGTGATAGAACCATAATGTCCTCAGGGAAAGCTTGTACAACACCTGAAGTTATTGAATGTTCACCACCAATTACAATTGGGAATTTGTTTTTCCTCAACAATTGAGTTACCAAATCTTTAACGATCTTTACCATCTCATCAGGTCTAACGTTATCAACATCAACATTACCATAATCATGAAACCTGATATCTCTTAGATCAATACCTGTTTTAAAATTATAAGTTTCAAAATTCCAACTTGCTTTTCTAATTTCCTCTGGGGCTTTTTTTGCACCAGGTCTAAAAGAAGATGTTTTATCATATGGAACACCAACTATTACGTATTCTGCATCATTAAGGCTTGCTTCTGCATCTGCAAAATAATCTGGAAAATTCATGTTTACCCCCCAGTTAAAACAAATTATTTTTAATTAAATAAATCAAGTATTATCAAAATTGATTAAATACGAGTAATTTTCTTTTTTCCAAGGGCTTCTAAATATTGAATTTCTTTTCCAGGTTCTAATTGCCCCTTGAACTCATCAGGAATAGGCATTTCAAAAGTTTTATAGGTTTCCATGTCCATAAGCTGAACGTTTACACCCATTAATGCTAAAACCTGTGCACTTCGTTTGTCGATCATAGGTACATGTACTTTATGCTTTACTGGATGAACAATACTTCTTTTTTGTCCATCAAAAATTCCAACTGCTTCAATACGAGCCTTAGCTTCACCATGTTTCCCAGGTTTAGAAGTTGAAATGCTCATAATTTTACATGGTTCTTCATCGACAATGATATATCGACTCACTTTTAATGTTCTAACCTCTGCCAATTCCTTCATATTCATTCCTCTGGTATTTTATATACAACATCATGTTCTCTAACCCGATCTTTTACCTTAATTCCAACTGCATCACCAGGTTTTACAGATTGAACAGTGACTCTTTCAATCTGCATACTATCAACCTTTTGCTTAAAATCTGTATGCGCTCCAACAATATGAATAGTATCTCCTACTTTCAGAGTTCCATTAGTAATCCTAATTGCAGCAACGCTTACATTTGTAAAGAAATGCTCAATGACACCAATTTTTTCTTCCACCATACTAATCTCACCATTCTATTATTATTAAAAACTCCTATCATAAAAGTATATATCATTCCTCTACTATTTCATAAATTGCTTTTTTTCCATGTTTTACACAGATAAAAGCCTCCCAAGCTTTATCCCATCCCATAGGGTTACCACAGACGGGACATGCTAAATTTTCAATTATTTCTCTATGTTGTTTCGTTCGTGTTTTTGTAACCTCTGCTTTGATTTTTTTTGTTGGGTCAAGAGAGTTCATTACATATACATTTCCATCCACTGGTAAAAAAGGAGTATTATCTAATTTCATTTTTTTCTTTCTGAATGCTTTCATTTGTTGCTTGTACTTTTCCATCATAGTTTGTCTTCGTCCCATAATATCAACCAAGTATTTTATTGACCATGAATAAAGTTTTTGTTTTATAACCCCTTTCATCATACAGAAAAACATGAAACTAGAAGAGCTACCATTACACAAAGATATCATCGATATTCTCGCTGAGCAGGAAATATCAGAGTTATATCCACCTCAAGCAAAAGCTTTACCATATGCTTTACAGGGTGATAACATGGTACTCTCCATCCCAACTGCTAGCGGGAAGAGCCTTGTTGCTTATCTAGCGATAGTACATAGGTTACTTAACGAAAAGGGAAAAGCATTATATGTAGTACCTTTAAAGGCTCTTGCTCGTGAGAAATATGAGGACTTAAAATTTTTTGAGAAACTTGGATTTAAGATTGGTTTATCCACAGGTGATCTAGATGAATCAGATCCCAGACTTTCTCGTTTTGATATCATTGTTTGCACATCTGAGAAGGCTGATTCTATTTTACGTCATGGTATTAAATGGATTGATAAAGTAAGAGTTCTTGTAATTGATGAAATACATTTGATTCATGATCCTAATAGAGGCCCAACTCTTGAGGTTATTATATCTCGTTTTAAAGCCTTAAACCCTAAAACACAGATTATCGCACTTTCAGCTACAATCAAAAATGCTGTTGATCTATCTGAATGGCTTGAAGGAAAATTAATTCAATCTGATTGGAGACCTGTCACTCTTAGAGAAGGCGTCTTTTATAACAATGAAATTAAATATGATACTGGAAAAAATGTAAAGATAAATGGTCCAAAGAGTAAGTCTCTTGATGGACTTGTCAAGGATTCTATTGTTAATGGTGGATCAGTATTGATCTTTGTTAATACTAGGAGATCAACTGTATCTGTTGCACAAAAGCTTTCGTCATTGATAGATAAGACTCTTTCTGAAGAAGAAAAGAAAAATCTGGAAAAATTTAATAGGTCTACAAAACGTGGACTTTCTGAGCTTACTTCAGTTGATGAAAAATTATTTTTTTGTATGCAAAAAGGTGTTGCGTTTCATAATGCAGGCTTATCCAGTAGTCAAAGAAGAGCAGTAGAGCAGGGATTTAAGGATCGTCTAATTAAATGTATTGTCGCAACTCCAACCCTTGCAGCGGGTATTAATATTCCAGCTCAGCGTGTGATAATTAGGGATTTATGGCGATATGATCCAAATTTTGGTATGTATCCAATCCCTATTTTAGAATATAAGCAGCAGGCTGGTCGAGCTGGTAGACCTCGTTATGATAAATTTGGTGAAGCAATTTGTATTGCGAAGAATGAAGAGCAGAAAGAACAGATTTTTAATAGTTATATTTTAGCAGATACTGAACCGATTTATTCAAAGCTTGGTAGTCAAGCAGCTCTTAGAATGCATTTATTATCTGCAATAGCAACAAATTTTGTTGATAGTATTGATAGCATTTACAGATTTATTGATAGTACATTTTATGCGTATCAGTCTGAAGTGAATACCTTAAAAGATGAAATTGATAATACAGTTGAGTTCATGTTAGAAAATGGTTTTATCGAGCGTTTAAATGAAGATAAATTTATGCCAACATTATTTGGTAATCGAACCTCATCTTTGTATATTGATCCATTGTCTGCTGTGTCCTTGAGAAAAGCACTTGAAAAATCCAATGATAAAGATACATCGCCTTTATCTTTTATTCATGCAGTATGCTCTACCCCCGATGTTCGTTCTTTGTATCTTAGAAGTAGTGATACATGGGTAGAGGAAAAACTTGAGAAATCAAAAGATGAGTTTTTACTAGAACCACCAGTTACTTCAAGTGAAGAATATGAATGGTTCTTAAGTGATCTAAAAACAGCTTCATTAATCGAGGATTGGATAAATGAGGTTTCTGAGGATATGGTTGTAACCAAGTATAATGTTGGACCTGGTGACATTCATAATATTGTTGAAACAGTTGGATGGCTTCTTCACGCAGCAAGAGAGTTTGCTCGTATGTATAATTTTGAATGTGTTTCAGATATTGGTGATTTAATAATAAGGGTTCGAAATGGATGTAAAAAAGAACTTCTTAATCTTATATCTCTGAATAATGTTGGTAGGGTTAGAGCTAGAGCATTATTTAACGAAGGTTTTAGAACCATTGGTGATTTACGTGGTGTTCCTTTAAAAAGAATTGCAGAGGTTAAAACTGTTGGTGAGGGTGTTGCAAAAAGCATTAAAAGTCAAATAGGAGAAAGTATCAAAGGCGAGGATAAAGAATTATCTGAGTTTAATAAATAAAAGGTAGAAGGAGAATTTTGATGATAACTGTGATTGGTGCACATGGAAATGTTAGAGATGTTGAAATTTTTCTAAAAAAAATTCTTGATTTTAGTGATAAACATCAGGTTATCATTCAGATGTTTGATGCAGATTTGATTTTTGGAAAAAATCATCTTATATCTGCAGTACAACATGCAATAAGGGCAATGAAAAACAATACCAACACAACAAACTCACTTGGCATGGAAATCTTGTTATATGCATCTGGTGAACGGCAGTTAAAATTAGCAATTCCAAAAATTGGTGTTAAAAAAGGAGGTTCAAATATTGCTTTTGTGTTTGTTAAAGATATAATACCTGAAGGTTTAATTAACGAATTATTAGGATTATTATCATTAAAACGTGACGATAAGGTTCTTGAAGGAGATATCGATACGCTTAAACGATTTGGACTTAATAAAAAAGAAATTAATACAGTCACGAAAGCTAAATATGAAGATATAATACTTGAAAAAGTAGCGATGGTCGATATCATTAAATAAAGCCCGCATGAGGTAGCTTGGATATCCTGAAGGCTTGCAGAGCCTTCTCCTTGGGTTTTAAATCCCAATGTAGGCGTTCCTTTACGCTAAAAACAGTGTTTTTTGTCTGATTGATGTGTGAGGGTGATTGATTTAAAAACATCTTTATACAACATTTTTTGTAATATATTTGGAATTCATAAGCTGAGCAACAGCCATGTAAT
>JAUWIE010000061.1 GCA_030605515.1 Thermoplasmatota archaeon | reverse complement strand
GAGGAATTTCACATAAAAAAACATCTAAAAAAATATCAATTCTTACGGTTTTCCTTAGCCATAAGTAGGTTGATACCAGAGAGCATTAGCTTACAATGCTCAATTTTTCAACCAAGAAAAGATCAAAACACTCGGTAGATGACTTCAATTGCTGAAGTATCTGTTAAAAAGTTCTATAAAATCATAATTGTTCAACAGCCTAAAATATAAAAGTTTCTATCAAAAAATTATTTACAATTAATGTACATTGCAACTGACTCATCATTAAATCAATTATTTTTTTGGTTTACGAAGTTTTAATTCAACACTTTCTTTTAATGCGATGTTTTCAAGGGATTTTTTAATTATTTTTGCTTTCGATTTCAAGTCATTTTTTCCAATATCATTTTTTTTAATTTTTTTCCTTGCAAAACTTAATGAATCATTTATGCCCTTAATTGAAAGTAAAGTTGTTGCAATGCAGAAGAAGCTTTTAGATCTTCCATCGTTAAATTCATCAAGCATTTCTTTTAGTAGTTTAATTCTTTTTTTCTGTTGCTTGATAAAAATCTCAATTCCTTGTTCTTTAATAAAAAATTGATTTGGCTCGCATTTCTTATGTGTTAAAAAAGAGTCATAAGCTTTATTTCCAAACCAAGAATCAAATTTTAAACAAGGAAAGTCATCACACTGTGCACAAACCTCAAGGTTATGTTTTTTTACACAACATGTTATATGTCCACAGCCAGGATGCTTATTGAAAAAATCAGGGCCACAACAACCTGGGCACCGTGAACTTCCTTCTGTGTAGTAACGAGGACATAAACCACAATCAAGCCCGCAACATCCAAGCGTTGGATACTTTTTTCTAGGTTTTTTGTTCATTTTACTGCACTGCCTGGACAAATCAATCTCATTTTACAGTTAGAACAAGACATCTTTCTGCTAATACTTCCACTATATATCATAAGAAGAAACAGTAGTATAAGTATAATTATTTTAATCCATGAAAAAAGCCAATATATTGATATAATTATCAAAATAATTGGGACTATCATCATTAGACTATAGAAAAGTGGTGCGATTTTAAGTCCAATGCTTTTATTGAAATTTTCGATTTTTCCCTGTTTAAATAATAAAGCCGCAAGCTTGCCCCAGCCTATTGGACATTTCTTATTATAATAATAGCAATTTGTACATACTATTTTACGAAGAACTACGTATATCATCAATAGAGAAAATATTGGATAAATCAATGCAAGAGGAACATAAATATAAAAACATGCAATAGTTCCTAATGCAACTATTAAAAGCATGGCTAGATTGCCAACTATTATTTGTCCTGTTGGATGTTCTTCTAGTCCTTTTTCATAAATCTTTATTTTTTTTGGCATAATATGATCATGAAGTAAACTGAAGGCATATAATAAATATTTTATGATAAATTCTTATTTTTTAATATCGATTATCCGATATACTATGATATGCCCCACTGTAGAATGAAAGGATGCCTCTCTTTTCTAGTTTTATGGTTAGTCAACAAGGATAGTATGACAAGTGCAGAAATAGCATTAGAACTTAAAAAAAGAAAAGGCAGCAAACCAAGTCCTGGAACAATATATCCAGTATTAAAAGATTTAAAAGATAAAGAACTACTATCAGTAGATAAAAATAAACGATATTCTCTTACCAAAAATGGAAAAAAAGAATTAGAAACGAGCCTAAATACTTTTTTTGAAACATTTTATGACGTTGACGAAATGAGATCAAGTTGTGCATGCAATAAACAGGAAAAGCTTTCTTAGATAAAAACAATTAATAACATTTTTAATATATCACATAGTATAAAGTAAATACAAATTTAAAAAAAAATAAATAGGTGAATGATTCAGCATGGATAATATTAGTAATTCTGATTTACTTGGAGCAGTTCTCAAATCACTCTATTCAGTAGCTGGAAGGAGAACCTCTAAAAGATATGCTGATGATACAATAGGTGCTGCTATAAAAACACTTGAAGGAAAATTTGATTTTTTTAAGTATATAACAATAAATAAACAGGAAGGCTTTGGAGATGATTTTGGAATAAATGTTTCTTCTGCAATAGATACAGTTGATGCTACAAGAGTTGGAAAAGCAATTGAAACCATGATACGAGTCGTATATAATGATCTTGATGAGGAAGCAGGTCTCTATTTTATAACTGAACTAAAGAAATCTGCTGGTGATAAAATCACATCGCAAATAATTGAAAGAAATGTTGACCTTGATCAAGTTCAACTTGAGCAACATTATGCATATAGACGTAGGGAAAGAAAAAAATTTAAAGCAATTGGTAAAGGTGAACAAGGAGGCCAGGATGTAAATCCTCTTGGTTATACCTGGGATAATGTTGCATCGTGGAAACATGAACCGGATAGTATGTATTGTACTCTTTATAATAAAAAAGGTGAGGTTATAGATCGTTTAAACCTAGATAGAATCATCAAGAATTACGTTGAAAGACTGTCAGGGTATTCAAGTAAACCAATGAGTGAATTTGAACATGAAGTTCCTATTTATGAAAAAGAATATGAACTGTTAAAAATGTTACATATGCGAGATATGGATGCTGAAACAGCAGCAGCTCTACTCCATATATCTAAAGAAAAGCTAAATGATATAATTCGAAAATTGTCACAAATGGAAATGCTACAATTTATCTCATACGATACTGTTGAACTGACAGAAGAAGGTATTAGTTACTTAATAAAAAAAGAGAAAAAATCAAAAAGTTAGAACCATTTTTAATGTTATCTTTTATTGTTATTTTATACTATTATACATTAAAATAACAGTATATTTATAACTGATTTTGTTTTAATAGGGGCAAATATTATAAATATTAAGTATTATAATATAATATTAGAAAAAAGATGATAAATAAAGTTTTAATACCACAGGCATTAGCATTTTTTTTTATATTTTTAATTACCATAAACATTCCAGTCACAGAATCATTTGAACAATCATATTCGTATGATCCACAGGATTTTCTCCTTGAAGATAATATATACTATTTAACAGATTATTTTTCACTACAATGGTGGTATATCGATGCTGTTTTTGATAACAATCATAGTATTCATATTGGCTCAATGACAGTTGGAAGCAAAGGCAAATATGGATTCTTTTTATTTCGAATAAATCTATACAAAGATGGTTTACTACTTGAAAAAAAGAGTAAAATTGTTCCAGTGATATTTGTTGAATTTTCACAAGATAAGCTCTTAATAAAACTAAATGGTAAAGAAATACTAAACGGATATATTGACAATAATAATAGAATGGTTCTTGATGTTTCACTTGAAATTAGAGGCTTAGAAGCAAATCTTAAGTTAATTGGTTTGACTAAAGGATGGAAAGGAGACACAGGTCATGGTTGGTGGAGCTGCCCATTACCAAAAGCAATGGTTAATGGAACAATAACAGTAAACAATGAAATAATTCCTGTAAATGGAACAGGCTATCAAGAACATGGATGGGATGTACAGCGCCTTCATAAAAACTGGTATTGGGGTAAATTTACTAGTAATAATTCAAATGTTATTTTTTCACAAAATATGAAGAATAAATGGGAAGAAGATATATTTATTGTAGTTGTTAACTATGGTGAAGAAAACTATAGTAGTATTGCACGAGAAAACATTGTTTTTGATCATCAAGAATATACTTATAACCATGGACGTCTAATACCAATAAAATCAAATTTTCAAATAAACGATGATGATATCAATATTAATGTTGAAATCGAAGTTCAATCTATACATTTCTCAAGTCTAATTTTTATGAATCATTGGCGATTACATACAAAAGTTACTGGTACAATAACAATTGGAAATTATACAGAGAATATCAAAGACTTTCAGATAATGGAAATATTTTATTTTCCATAAAAAAAAAGTTTCTTTTTTGATATTATTGATTATTTATTGATTATATCCTAATTCATCAAATGCAAAATCCCAATTTTCGTAGACTTTTTTCTTTATATCTTCACCTATTGCATATCTATGTTTTTTTACTTTTGACTGAAATCTAATATATTCTGCAAATTTTTTTTCAGAGGAGTTAAAACCATCTAATTTTAGCTCAGAGTAGATTTGTTTTAATGTTTTTAAAGGGTTTTTTATAAAATCCTCATAACTTATCTCAATGAGATTTCCTTTGGGAATTAGCTTTTTTTCATTGAAGTATTTGATATACATTTGTTTATAAACCCTAATCATTTGTTTTTCAACTTCTACCACTGTTTGAGGTTTTTGTAAACACTGAAATGGTATTAAGGTCATCAGAAGTCTCATAGTTGATAAATACACGTAGTATGGGTTTCTATGAATGTGAATAAATTTTGCATTTGGAAACATTTCAAGAAGAAGTTTTATTCTACCTGTATTAGCCGGGTTTTTTAACACAAGTTGTTTTCCATTGCTATAAACCGTCATCTTTTTGATAATATAAAGATAAATGGCTTTCCATTCCATAAGTTCTTTTTTTGTCACATTGTCCATACAAACAAATCTTGTGAAAAGCTCTGCGTTTCTTGGAAAGCATAATCCATGGTTTGTGGAATATGGAGTTAAGGCACTTATTGCAAATTCTTCTTCTTGAGGTAAATCAACATCCAATGATACATCATCCTGTAGTCTTTTCTTTGGAATGCTTGGTATTACAAGTGGTTTGAAGAATTTTTCAAATCCAAGGAATAAACCAGGTAATAATGCTTGAAATGTTGAAAAATATCCCATGTTGTTGTCAATAGATAAAACATTATGAAGATATGTTGTACCACTTCTCCAATGACCTAGGATAAAAAGCGGATCATGTTTTATCTTTGTCTTATTTATTTCTTCATCATATTTTATTTGGTCTATTAAACGAAAAGGACTCATAACGCTACTCATTGTAAGAGCGTACAGTAGCCTTGGCAGATATCTAGTATCAACCTTGAATTTATTTAGTATAAGCAGACGAATTAGATTTGATAAGGTGTTTCCTGCAAGTGGTGTTTTTGTTACCACTAAAACATTTTCATTAAGGTTTACAAAATCCATTTGTTGATTTGAAAAGCAAGTTGTATATTTAACATTTTATTAGAATAACTATAATAAGATATTTTCACATATTATTTCTCAATTGAAAAACAAATCTATTTAAGATTTGGATTTGAATGTGATACTATGGCTCATAAAAAGAAAGATAACCAAAAAAAAGAATCAATGCATTATACTATTGAAGATGTGATAAAAATCACAGATGAGATGTTTAAACTTAGTAAAGACAAGAATTATAATCCTGGTGCTTTTGTTCATGGTTTAGTTTTTGCTCTTGAATATACTCAAATTGCTATGAATATTCCTAATCAACAAATCGCAAATATCAAAAGAGATTGCCGTCGATATTTAAAGGAAGGCGCTTTTCAAAAAGGAATAAATAATCTGAATAAAAAGTAACTTCAATAACCATCTATTTTTTTACATTTTTTTAGCTTCCACTTTTATGCTTACTACAGTGTTACCAATTTTTTTTTAACTCTTCTTTATACACTTTTTTCACCCATGACAGAATTATCATAGAAGAAAAAAAGAATTGCAAAGACTAATGCAATTCCTAAGTTGTATTATGTCAATTATTAACAGGATAATATAAGATCTGGTTCATCAAAGAACATAAAGTTTACTAGATATGGAAGATCTGTAATCCAGACCGTGCCATCACCGTTGACATCTGCTTCACACATGTTTGGTGGAGCGGGGCCATCTTGATATAAATAATTAGATAAATACATTATTTGAAAATTTTTGAATGAAATTGTAAAAATGTCAAAAAAAATCTTTCATTAATTACCATTGTGAAAATATATATACTGGAGAAAATAAGAAAAGAGAGGGATTTTCATTAATTTATATTTACTGACAGCATTTCACAACTGGCGGAGATCCACCTTGAAACATATAATCCACAAGATAAATTAGATCTGCTATATCCACATTACCACTATCATCAACATCTGCGACACAAACATTAGGAATAGGAAAAGGTCCACCAGTAAACATCCAATCAACTAGGTAAACAAGGTCAGCTATATCAATAAGTTTATCTCCATTCATATCCCCGCAGACATAATTATATGATTTTATCAACGGATAATAATCCACAATCCCATCTATCAAATCATATGGAGTGTCACCAATGTTATCACTTCCAGGTTGATCTTGTTGGGGTCCACTTAATTCATCAACTCCATTATAGTTATCCCAGTAGTTCCCACCTACCGGATAGCTTTGATTCCAAATATTTTGCACCTCATCATACGCATGCTCTGTATTACTCAAGAAATCATTATGATAAAAAATATTATCAGAATAATATTGGGCTCTAACA
>JAUWIE010000078.1 GCA_030605515.1 Thermoplasmatota archaeon | reverse complement strand
TTTCATACATTTCAATTAAGTGCCTTACCATATTCGAATTTGTTCGATTTTCATTCTCTGCTATCGTTTTAAGCTTTTTTAAAGTAGAATCAGGTATGGTTATTGTGAGCTTTTTAAAAACCATTGCCTGTTTATTCATGACGAAGTATTTAATGATGATACTGCTTAAATACTTACTGCGTAAGGTTTATAAATCATTTTGGCATTCATTTTTTAAATATGGAAAAATATAATTATATGAACCCATATATAGAAAAAAAATGGAGGCGAAAAAACATGAGAAAAATATATGTAATCGGAGCGAGTGTTCTGCTTATCCTGATGGCACTGACTGCTAGTGGTGTCAGCATGGTCAGAAACAGTGGTATCGACAACAGTGGCGAAAGCGCCGAAAGTTCTAGTGATATCAATTCAGGAACTATTGTACTACCTGAGCTACCGTTCTCCCATATTTCGGAGATTCCAATTGAAGGTTGCGGGTTGGCTGGTATCACAATAGCGGATATGATGGCATTTCAAGAAGAACATGAGTATTTCTTAAATTTTCTTGATGCTGCGTTAATTAATGGTGGAATAGAGGGATTGTTTGAAGTGGCTCTTGTAATACAAGGAGATAAAGACGATGAAATAGCACTTTCTGATGACCTGTCATATCTGATGGACGAGTTTGACCTTATGGTAGATTGTTCTCAGGGAGATACCGATGGTGACGGTATTCCAGATTTTGAAGATGAAGACGACGATGGCGACGGCATTCCAGATGTCAACGACAATCGTGATGTAACAAGGATAACTATCGAGAAGCCTAATTATATTCGACTTCCATGGCCATTACCTAGCATTAAAGGAACATTGTATCACTTCTGGGCAAAACATGCGGATGCTGAATTAATTGCAACAGCATGGGATACACCTGATTTTGGCCCTACACTTCTTTTCCTTGCTGCTGGGGCTGTATTTGGTGGGCCACAGATGAAAATCGTAACAGCGGCTGTCTTACTTCAATCAATCGGGGAACTCTGGCTTATATGTGAAGTTGGATTAGGAATAAATCCATTTGAAACGAAAGACAACGGTTACGGAACAATCAATGACGGCTGGGTAGATGAAGACGAAACAGTAGCGGGATTAGTACTAGGTACAGCGAAAGTAAGAGTTAAGCCACAATAATATAGAACCTTAAATGAAAGATAGGGCATCATTTGATGTCCTTAATCTTATATTTATATGATAAGATTTATATATCTTTATAACCATAAGGTGAATAATATGAAAATTAAAATATTCCCAATTGTGTTGGTATTATCAATTCTTTTATTAGCTTGCTTACCAACAATGACAGTTGCAGAACCAGAAATCACGGCATCACCTGATGCGGAAATCAGAATTTATGGATGGCGTGGAATAGGAGTCGATATCACAGATTTACGTGAAGACCAATCAACAGATATGAACACTAAAATTGTTTATGAGTTTGATTACATATTCCGAGAAACTTACAGTCATGTTGATACTAATAGCATTCATCATGGTTCATTTACATTTCTTCGCCCGCCGCATCTGTTATCGTTTGGTAAATGCACGGTTGATGTCACAGCAGGTAATACACATGCATCGGCAATAGGTATAGTTATGGGCAGATGGGTAAAACTGTTAACTACAAGTTAAAATAGATTGAAAGAAATATAAAATATATACATGAAAATTATATAATTGGAGAAGGGGAAAATGAAATATGAAAAATAAAATAATTTGTATAATTTTTATCATCTTGTTAATTATGTTTAATATTGTTCCAGTTGTAGGGGTAAGTATTAAGCCGATAGATGTTTTGAAAGAAGACCATATGGTTTTACCTGAAGACTTAGGGGAGAATGAAACCCAGCTTATTATTATTTCAGGTCCAGTTGCACATATGTTTTCAGAAATTGAGTTAATAAGTGGTCCATCGCAGGATATCAAAAAAATTGATATGCTTGTGAATAGATTATTGTTGAGGTTTTTCCTTCCTTTTGCTATTGTATATGTAAAAAATATTACTTTAAATGTGAGGTTTAAAATTGATAATTTTTTAAATAACTCTCGTTTTTCGTATGGTAGTATTTTCACTAATGATAATGATACTACTATTAAGATTAAAGACCAAAGACATGAACTTAGAATAGAAGAATTTACTGGTTATTTTTTATTTAACCATGCAAGAATCTTTAAAATAAGAGGAGGATTTTTCAGACTAGGTCAATTTTCTTTTGTTGGTGCATACAAAAACGTAACAGTACTTTAAGTAATACAATCATCTATTAATTGGATGTTGACATTATGACAAACTGTAAGTATTGTGATAAAAAAATTAAGAAAAACCAAGAGTTTATACTTGAAGGAAAATGGCCAGGTTATTTTCATTCAATAATGCCTTATGACTGGCATGATAGGATAAGTTTGTATTTTGACTGCTATCATAAAGAGTGTTATCCTCATAAAAAGGAAAAATAATTTTCTTCAAAGAAAACGATATATTTTAATAGCTTTACATCTTAAACTAATAGGGAAGGAATAGGTTATTATTACTTATGTAAAATAGTAAGGTGTTATAATTGAAAAAAAGTAAAATAAAATTATTTGGACATGGTGTAAATCTTTTTTTAATAGTTTTTGGGCTGCAAGCAATTTACGGTCATATTAAGGGTGGTGATTTTAACTGGTTTGAAGCTTTTTATATGACTATATTGAGTATGATTATTATATTAGTCGCAATGTATTATGTCACATATATAAAGAAAAAATGAATAAACATCTCTTGATAGATTGGAATGGAGGATAGAATTGTGGACAAAATGAAGGATAAATCTTTACCATTAGAATATGAACCAATAAGATTACTTGATAAAGTTGCTATAATTATACTTGTAGTTTCTGTTATTGTAGGAATTATCTCGTTATTAAGTGGACTTACATCGGGAAATATATTTGGTGTTTTCAACATATTTTTTGGATTAACCTCTATTTTCCTTGGTGTCACAATCTATGCTATTTTTGGTGTATTGGGTTCTATGGCAACAAATCTGATTCATATACGAAATCAACTTGACAATAAATATGAAAGAGATGAGAATGAAAGTAAAGATGTTGAAATCATTGAAGAAGAAGCAATAATAGTAGAGGGAATAAAATGAATAAACTATCAATATTGCTGATTGCTTTAATGGTGATTAGTGTTGGGTTTTTAAGCGGTTGTACCAAAGTTGGAGACGTAGCCGAAGATGGTGCAACTTGTTGTGTTTTGGGAGTTATTGGTATTATTTTTTTCATTCTTCTTTCTTGCTAATATATCAATTCCAGTATGGTCAATATAAGAACACTCAAAACCATGTTTAGATAGAATATACAAAACAAGCCTCTCAGCAAAGTCACCTCTAATCTTAGAATGTCTTGAGCTTTTCTGAATCTTAACTTTCAATTAATCCTCCCCAAATTCACTTCTATATTCTCATTGAGCATTAAAAAGTTATGATTTTCTACCATTTATCGTTTTTCAGAATATTAATCTAATAATGGGGTGATTTGAATTTCATATTCGGCTTCTTATCCAATTCACTTTTTGTTCTATCTATACATTCAATTATACTTTCATCTTTTTTTCTTTCGATAATTGTTTTCTCTATTAAATCTTCAATATCTTCTACAATGTTATGTATGATAACCGCATCAGAATCTTCACCAAGAATTTTCCTATAATCAAGATTAACAAACTTTGTTTGATTTGTGTCATACGGTCTGAATTTCATCCTATCCCTCTGATGTAATACCGTATGCGTTATGATGATATCAATATATCCAAAAAATGTTAATATAATGTGGTTTGTATAATAATATAGCTCAATGTTTTTATAGAAAATAAGGCTTCATTGATGTTTATGAGGTTGTTGGTCAGCCTCAATTTGTTTCTAATTTTATTAAGCAACAAAAATGAATTGAAGGGTTCATTTTCTTTACCAAAGGTTTTTCCAGAAATTATTTTTGAAATAAATATGTATTTTCGAGTAATAGGCAATCTCAAGAAATCATTTGCTTCCAAATCAGTTTTAAATTCAGCTAATTCATTGTTTATAAAATTATTAATGTAGGCTTCCAAAAAACTCCAGGAAAAAATAACAGTACCGATACAATATCTGGTTTCTTCTATATCGTTTTTGCATTTTTTTGATTTTTCTTTAAATTGTATCGCTAATTTTATCATAATATCTTCAAATAACGTTCTAGTTTCTGTTTTCCCCCTTTTTGTGGGATTTCTTATTGGGTTTATTATATGATTTTTCCGCATAGAGATTACCATCCTTAACTTTCAACTCTCGGATAGCCACTGGATATCATATTAATATTTTGTTTTAGGATGAAATAGGTTTTTTAAAGAAGCAGATGTTATAAAATTGAAGTGCAAGGGAGAAATAGGAACATGAAAGGTAAATGCATTAGTATACACTAGTAATTACTATCCCTTCAATTTCAAATTCTTTTGCAGGTATATCATATTCCTCAAAGTATTCGTTTCGAAGATTCTTCAACTCCTTTCTGAGTTCTCTGCAAAGAGAGATATGCTTGTCCCACATTTTTCTGACCTCGGCTATTTTCTCTTTCACTATTTTTTCTTCAGCTACTCTCAGCAGTCTCTTTCCATACTTCTTCCAAAAAGTATTATACCAGTCAGCAGTCTTTTGAGGAAGAAAACCTTTTCTAATTATATCATCTACTATATCTTGAGAGCAATATTTTTCTACATTGATATTATGACCCATGGATATTGTGATTTCTCCAAGGTACTGTTTACATTCATCTTTAATTAAGGAACGAATGGAGTCTCTCAATTTATTTAGCTGGGCGTCCAGTTTTAAACACAACTTGTTATGGTCGTCAATTTTTTCTATTATACTGGTACACCTGCTCTTCTTTTTCATTCTAGCAAAAGATACATTTCCTATTTCCCCAATTGGGGCTAATTCCAGTACCATCCCCAAAATACCATCCACTTTATACCTATCTATTTCTTTATCTAACTTCTGAAGAAAAGGAGTTATAACATACTGTATCTCCTCTATTATCAATGGGCGTCTTTGTTGCTTTCTCACCTCTTGAAATTGTTGACGTGAAATCACTGCTTGTTCAATGGCAGCTTCCGCCTGGGTTTTGCTAGTAGCAGCTATTCTTCGATATTCCCTGAATATCTTCCAATTGGCAATTGCTGTTACTATAACCAATGCCCACGTTGCAATTACCAGATATAAAGTAAGCGTGTCCATTTATAAGTAAAACGCATCAACGATTATTTTAAACTTTTCCAGCGTTCCCAGTGACTAATATTGTAATAGCTGTCACGACTGCGATTTTTGCTTCTATTGGTTTCAAAAGGTGATAGCCGAGCTTATCTAACTAAACCGCTTTTTTTATTTTTTTGTCTTTTTTTCCGAAATTATATGCAAAACATAAGTGAAGACAAGGGAGATTGCAATGTTAATTAATACCAGGTAAGGGTGTACCCAATCAGGGGGCATTATCCAATTAAAAATAAGCGGTAAAGGGAGCAGAAACAGTGATATGTTGGCAAGTACAAGACTATAATCATAGGCGGATATTTTTCTTATTCCTCCTAGTTTCCCAATCAAAGAAATAATCATTCCGATGGATAAGAATAGAATAATTACCAAAATTGGTTCAACTTTACCTTCACTTTGAGATATTAGTGATTCTAAGCCTCTGCTAACAGGCGTTATTGCTAGATATGCCGCTACCAAAAAAATGCCAAGAATCCAATAATACTTGTTAAAACTCCAATCAGTAAATGTTTTGATATATATCAATATAATCGAAAAACCTGCAAGAACATATATGAAAAAAAGTTGTAATTGATAAAGAGATAAATTCTTTGGAATAATGTTTATTGGTTCGCTAGGTTCGTGAAATTCAATTAAAAGAGGGTGAAAATCAATTAATTGCTCTTGGTACCAGAGTTCAACAATTACATGAAACTCTCCTGTCTTGTTGGAGGTAATAAAATAGCCAAAATTTGTTGTTGACATTGTTGACTCACCAGGTAAATTTGCTGTTTTGTTTCCCTCAGGAAAGATTTCTAAGTTTTCTCCATGTACTCTTAGCGTAACTAGCGTGTCATTCTTTCCATAATTTTTAATTGCAACAGTTAATTCCGCAGTTTTGCTAAACTCTGTTTTTCCATAAACAAACCGAGTTCTGTTTTTGTCTATGGAAACTGGTATTTCTTGTTGTCCTTTTACTTGAAATATTATTACAGATATTAAGTTTACTAGAATTAGGGTTACAAAAAGAAGGAAAAGTAATCTTCGACTTCTGATTCTCATAATAGATAAAATGAATGATTAAACATTCATTAAATCTTTCCTCATTTGTTCATATTCTTCCCTAGTTATCTCAACTTTTGCATATCTCTCAATTCCTGTTCATCGTATCGCATTTTCACTCCGCCTTTTCTTAATGTTTTCTATGAATGTTTTTGCTTGTTCTACATCTAGATAATAATCCCTCTTTAATCCTATATGTATATGGTAAGTTTCTCCAAATTTCCTTTGTCTCCAAGAATTATCCGTTATAAAATCGTTAATACGACCATCTAATAAAGCATCGAGTTCTTCATCTGTTGGATTTAAGTTTTCTATTTCTTATCTCAATGTTTGTATTTCTTCACATTTTCCCATTTTTCCTCTCTCAAAACCGCAATTTCAAAACAACTACTTGTTTAAAAAGACTATTTCGACTATCAAGAGTTGTTTAGTCAGCTTTGCATCAACTAATTGTTCTTTCTCTGGTTCATTCATTTTTTCTCCATGAACCTATAAAAATCATTAGCCAAAGAGTTGCAATTAGCAATGAAGATGTTACTGAAATCCACAGTCCTAAAGAACCAAAGACTGCTGCCATTAAATAGTTTCCAAATGCAGTTGGACCATCGGTTAATAGATTCAATCTAGTTTTTTTCTTCCATACATCTATAACTTGTGGAATTGTAACCATCACAAACATATAGATGATTAAAGTTATTGCATAATCTTGCCATATCATTATTAGTCATGTTCCCCCTTCAACCTATCACTGCTTATTTCCTCATCTTGCAGTAAAGGCATTTGATGAATATTTTACTGCACTAACCCCACGGTAAGAATAAAGCACCTCTACCAATATTTCTACTTGTATCTGACATTCCATCAAAATAGTGTAGGTTAATAAAGTTACCTCTCAAATAAGGAGAAAACTTCATACCAACACTAATCTTACTGAAATACCAGTTAATCTATTTCCAGGACAGATACCATCATATTCAATAGAAATCACTACCAGGTTGCAGAAACGTATCACCAGTGAGTTTTAATTCATGATTAAAGGTTTACTATCAAAATCTCCTAAAACTTCTTATTTTTGTCCCTGTCAAAAAATAGAAAAAGATGGTTTACTTCTTTTTCAAGTATGGTAAACCAGTTCTCTTATTAACACCAACAGTCATATTATCTGGCTTATCGCATGGCGAGCCACTCTTCGGTGTTCTCTTACTAAAGTAATAGATTGTTTGTTTTCTTCCGCCTTTCAATTCTACATCCCTTGTATAAAGGGTCCATCCTTCATGTGTATATACCATATTATACCTCAAGCGGGCAATACAAACCTTATTTTTATAGTTTCTCCTTATTGTCTTGTAAATGTTTCACTGTATTGGGTCCCTGGTGGTGTAGGTATGAGAGTGTTATTGTTATTGGGAAACTTATAGTATTTTTTATCGCTTTCTTTTCCTGAAAAACATCGCAAAAAATATTACTAAAAGTATCATTAATATGTAATTTGGAATCATAATGTAAATCCCAATGGATGTGGTCGTTATTATAGCAAATGGTGGTAAAATTGCTAAAAATACTCCAAACCCAAAAAAAAATACATTTCCACCCATTACAAATTGATGACCTTGTTCTTCTATCTCCAAAGCTCTGGTTTCCCTCATCGCATAGCGTCCATGCCTTCTATCCCAATCAATGTATCTTCCTAAACTATGCCAGTATCCCCAAACGCCAAACACAAAAAAAGGAATTCCACATAGAAACATAGCTTGTAACATCCATAAAGGACATCCAATGATTGTCATGTCCTTAATAAGATACATTGTAATTACATTGAAAACAGCTGTGATAGTTAATAAGATTATAATAATTTTTTTTAGGTGATTACCAATTTTATATTTTATCGTCATTCCATCATCTCCTTTGATATTTTCTTATACCTCATCCTGCGTATTTCCGAATTAATTGTTCATTAATAAAAATTGTGCTACCAAATTGGTGCTCGGAAATCATTTTGTTTTAAAATCTCGTAACACCAAATTCGGGATACAAAATGCTTGAAGGTAATGGTAGATTTATAAATAGACCTACAAAAACAGGAAAAAAATTTTATGATAAACACTTCATCTATATTCCTACAAAAGTTGCTAGAGATAGTTCGTTTCCTTTCAACTTAAAAGATATAATAAAAGTGCGTATCGACAAGAAACACAATCGACTGATTATTGAGAAGTTAGAGCAACATCCCCTTAATGAAAAAAAGAAAAGCGTATAAACTTCATACCTGTACTTTTACATTTATACAAATTCTAAACTACCATAACTAAAAAAAGAGTGATTCCTTTTCCAAGATTGGGAGAATGAAAATTACTTATCACAAAGGCACTATTCTACTAAAAGGAGACTACAACGTCCCTAACACGAAATGGGATGCTAGGTCAGGATGCTACAGAAGTCAGGCCTTAAACTACAGAGATATAATAGAATACCTAGAAAAATCTGGGATTTCCTATGAAGATTCTGTACTAGATTTGATACCATGTCCTGATTTATCCTGTAAAGCAACATTAAGAGGTTATCAAAAAAAGGCTTTAGAACAATGGTTACTGCAGAGAAAGGGAGTCGTAGTTATGCCCACTGGTTCTGGTAAAACGATTTTGGGATTAAAAATTATAGAACATGTTAATTCCCCTGTGTTTATAGTGGTACCTACTCTTGATTTGGTTCGGCAGTGGAAGGAAGAACTGCAAACGTTTGATATTGAGATAGGTGAGTATACTGGTGAGAAGAAAGATTTACAGGCTATCACGGTTTCAACCTATGATTCCGCATATCTCAACGCTGAAAATCTAGGTAATCGGTTCAAGTTATTGATTTTTGATGAAGTGCACCATCTCCCTGGAGAAGGTTATCGGCAGATTGCAGAGATGTTCGCATCACCTTTTAGACTGGGTCTGACTGCTACCTATGAACGAGAGGATGGTCTACATGAAGAAATACCGAGATTAATCGGTGGGAAAGTATACGAGATACAAACAGATGATTTAACAGGGGAATATCTAGCAAACTATGAAACCAAAAAAATACTAGTAGAGCTTACCAAAGGGGAGCAAAAAGAATATGAACAATATCATAAGACGTTCAGGAACTATATTGTTTCGAGACACATAACGATGAGGACACCAAATGATTTTAAAAAGATTATCATGCGTTCAGGATATGATTCCCAAGCTCGTGACGCTCTTTTAGCAAGAAACAAAGCAGAAAAGATAGCGTATAACTCCAAGGGGAAGATAGATAAGATTCAAGAGTTACTATCTAAGAATGACAGAATTATAATTTTCACACGGTATAATGATATGGTTTATGAAATTTCAAAACGGTTTTTCATCCCGTGTATTACGTATAGAACTGATTCTCATGAGCGTGAAGAGGTTTTTAACAAATTCAAGAATGGTGAGTATTCTGTTTTGGTTTCCTCCCAGGTTTTAGATGAAGGAATTGATGTTCCTGAAGCAAACGTTGGTATTATCGTTAGTGGTACTGGTAGTAGCAGGGAGTATATTCAACGATTGGGGCGGTTGTTGCGACCTCGTGAGAATAAAAAAGCAGTGCTTTATGAGCTGGTGACTAAGGGGACTAAGGAGACCAGGACATCATATAGAAGGAAGAAATAATAATGTTACCGAGAGATTTATTGGTGGTTCGGAAACGAAAAGGTAAAATCATACCTCGTTACCTTTCTGATACAACCATTGCGGAAGAGTTAATTCAGATTTTTAAACAGTATAAAGGAGAGAAATACAAAAAACTACTGGAGAAACGGGAAGAATTAGAAGGTGATAATTTCAAGGTTGTAAGAGGCTTGAGCACATTACTTGAACGTAGATGTAGTTTTGTTGATAGTTCTGAATTACCTGGAAAAGAAGTTAGGTCCTTTTTGTTTGAACGGGGTTTTGTAACGACTCTTAAAGAACGGGATAAACTATTAGATGAAGCATTCCAGTTTTTCCAAGTTTCTAAATCGAAAGTTGAAGAGGCAATGTTTTCTGACTTATGGGAAGAGCAGATACTTTCAGAGTTTAACTCTTTGAATCCCGATGAGTTGATAAGACGGTATAATCTTTCTCTTACACAGACATTGTTGTTTGATGCATTGGGGCTTAATTTCAAAGTAGAAGGGAATTATCAGCATATCTTCAGGCAAATCAAATACCTGGGACTGATGTATGAGATTGATGATGGAGTCAAAGTTACAGGTCCAGGTTCGCTATTTAAGAAAAACAGGAAATACGGTACTTCTCTGGCTAAACTATTACCTGTAATTATGAATGCTGAAAAATGGCAGATACATGCAATAATAGAAACCACAATCGGTGGAGAACCTAGAATTCTTGATTTCGATTTGGACTCTAAAAGCAAAGTATCTTTCCCTGCTTCTACAGAGCCAATTGCTCATTTCGATAGCAAGGTTGAACAGCAGTTTTACCGTGATTTTAAGGCTCTGAACTTGGGTTGGGAGATTGTAAGGGAACCTGATGTCGTTAAAGCGGGTAACTATGTTGTCATCCCTGATTTCGGTTTTTATAAGGATGGCATGAAACATTACCTGGAGATAGTGGGTTTCTGGACACCTGAATATCTAAAAAAGAAAATTTCCAAACTTAAAGAAGCTGAAGCAACTATTACGGTAGCAGTAAATGAAAACTTGAATTGTAAGAAAGAGGATTTCCTTGGTGATGTCATCTTCTATAACAACAAAATACCCATGATGGATATAATAAGAATCTTGAGAGAAATGGAAGAAAAACAGATAGATAAAGAACTTGGTACATTGGGAGAAGTCAATATTTCCCAAGACCTCGTCTCAATACAGGATATGGCAAAAGAGTTACACGTGAGTCCCAAGACTCTCACTAAAATTGAGATTCCCAATTATTATGTGATTGGTGAACAGATAGTTTCAAAGATATTTTTAGAAAAGGTAAAGCGGGAAATAAGACCGCATCAAGATTATCAAAAAGTGGAGGAAATCTTACAGAATCATAATTTAACAACATTGGCCTTGGATTACATGGGCTATAAGGTGATATGGGAGGGTTTGAATCCAACAAAAGTGGTTGAAAAAATGTAGTCTTGAGATAATTAAACCGATTATCATTGATACTTTTTGTTGCTTGGTTTTATCGCCACTATCGTTTTAATATTCAGGCAGCCGATGCCTTGATGCGACTCAATTGTTATAAAACCGTCATCATGGTCAATATCTTTAACTATACCAGTTACTACATGTATTTTTTCTTCTCCTGGTTCTTTCGTAACAATCTTACAATATTTACCAATACACCTATCAATAATATTTCCTGCCATTTTTCAACCTTTCAGAACCTTTTGAATGATAAGATTTTTTTCTTTTAATTGTTTTCTCTCTGCAGTAATTCTATGCGATATAACCAATTATCAACACTGTTTTCTTTTCCTCTTCTTATCTCCACCATCAATATCGTGATACTATTTGACAATATCGGTATATAAATCCATCGTGTCAAAACGTCAAAATGCAAAAAATCATTAGACAACCTGGGCAGCCCATAATCTTTCATCATCAACTCCATCTTCCATCACCCCAATAATAGCACATCAATATGAAATCTGTTACATTTCCTCTTCAACAGCTTTCTCCCACCAATCAAACTCTTCAGGAAAACTTTTGTAATTTTTACCAAACCAATTTGAAAGTTCCATATCATAAAATCCGCCTTTATTGAAACGATTTTCAAAATCTTCAAAACTCATATCCATCCTAATCGCCAAAATATAATCCCGTGCACCGACATTATCATTAGGATTTGTTTTCAACAGTTTTCTAAATAAATCTAAAGCACCATCAATCTCATTATTATCCCACAAAGAGATGGCTTTATTCAAAATAGTTCTTATGATATGCCTATTTTCCAGCCAACCCCATTCCAATACATCAGGCCAATTGCCATTTTTATCTGTTATCAATTTCACCGCTTTATCATATGCATCATCTAATAACTTCTCTGCCTTTGCATCATTGCCCTCACCTTTCAATATCTCACAAAGCAAAATATGCGAATCTAAAAAATTAGGGTCCTGCTCAATCAACTGCTCCAATCGTCTTTTCGTGGATTTAACATTACGACCGTTATATCTCTCGCATAAATCATAATAAGCTTGCATTACCCTATGGTTTTTATCTACATACTCCTTAAACTTCTTAGTCATAATATCCTCCTATTTATTGGTATCCTAGACGTGTTACATATAATTGTTTGTATGTATTTTTTCACCAGGGATACACATTTCCACTTCCTAACATCTGCCAACCCTTCGTTGTTTTTCCCAGTTCAAGGCAAATCACCCACCCTAGCTTACATTGTGAGCTTATTTCATCGGAAACAAAAGTTGGCCCTATGCTTTTACCTCCGCCCATATCTTCAAGCCATAATTT